>DATAZF010000093.1:0-8082 GCA_036272235.1 Bryobacteraceae bacterium
ATTCGCTTACCTCGCGATGAAGCTTGTCGACGAAGGGCGTCTGGATCTTGACAAGCCTGTAGAGCAGTACTTTCCCAAACCGCTCCCGGAATATCCCGCATACTCAGATCTGGCCGGCGATCCGCGCTACAAGCGAATCACCGCGAGAATGTTGCTGAGCCACACCGCCGGCTTTCCAAACCTCCGCGCAATGAACCGGGACCGCAAGCTGAACATAAACTTCGATCCCGGTTCGAGGTTCGCATATTCGGGGGAAGGGATCCAACTGTTGCAGCTTGTGATCGAGACGATTACCGGGAGGCCACTGCAGGAGTTGATGCATGAGCAGGTGTTTCAGCCGCTCAACATGACGCGCACGAGTATGGTTACTGAAGAACGGTTTGAGAACGACTACGCGAACGCCTACGACGAGTGGGGCCGTTCGCTCGGTCATCAGAATCGAAAAAGGGCGGACGCGGCAGGCTCTATGCAGACCACTCTTCGGGATGTAACAGAGTTCGCCCTGGCCATGATGCAAGGAAGAGGGCTGCGCAAATCAACTCGTGAGCTAATGCTAAGCCCACAGATCCGCATTGTGTCGAAACACGAATTCCCTACCCTGGCACCCGAGACCACTGACGAAAACAAGGCCATTGAGTTGAGCTATGGGCTCGGCTTGGGCCTGTATATGAGCCCTTATGGAAGGGCGTTTTTTAAGGAAGGTCACGACGATGGATTCCGGCACTACATGGTTGTCTTCGACAAGCCCAGGGATGGCATCGTCGTTATGACGAACAGCTCGAACGGTGAAGGCATTTACAAGGAAATCCTCGAAACGCTGCTTCGGGACACGTTCACGCCGATCGAATGGGAGGGCTTTGCGCCATACAATGAACCGGCGCATACAGCGATCTCCGTCGATCCAGGAGTTCTTGAGCGGTTAGGCGGAAACTACGCCTCGAGGTCGGGTATCGCGCTGACAGTTGTTCCGAAGAATGGCCATTTGGATATGTTAGCCGCAGGCAACGGGCATGATCTGTTTCCTGAAGGCGAGCTCAGGTTTTTTAGCAAGACTCTCCACGTCATCGCAGATTTCGAGCTTGATAGTCAGGGCAGAGCGACCCGCCTGACTCTTCACTACACTGACGGCGACGTGGTTATGAGTCGGACGGACTGAGTCGCAGAGAACGGTCCATGTGGCCGGTGCATTGCTCGCTTTCCGAGCCGACTGTCCCATACTCCCTGCCTTGTCGCAAAGTGGCGAGTTTGACGGACCGCGCCAGCGGAATGGGTATGCTTCTGGGCGAGGCTCCATATTTGGAATGCTCACAATCGAGCCTTGTAGTTCATTACTTCCAGTGCAATATCGATTCAAATTCCAATAATGGCCCGTGTCTGCCTAAAAACGCGAACGGCTTCCTTCAAACATCTCTATCCGAAGTGACCCGCCGGTCCCGATTCCGCCACGCCCCGAGACACACGCGCGGGTCACTCCAGATAGAGTCATAGCGTCACACGGGAGTAATCACGAACCGAGTGCTGCGCGGGCGCGGCTTGCGCGTTATATGGCCAGGTGTCTCGGACCTGAGATGCGACACGTCATCGCACAGGCTGGCCGATACCGAGGAGGTTGCCCTCGCTATCCTTGAACCACGCGCCCTTCTCACCGACTCCCTTGCCGGGATAGTTTCCGGCAACTTCGGCGATACCATTCACCGTCTTGAGTCCGGCCAGGTCGTATTCTTCGAACGCCACGCCGCGCGCCTTTAGCGCCGCGACGGTCGCCTCAATATCGACGACCTCCCATCCCATCTGGGTGTGGCTTCCCGATGCCTCGCCGGTGGACTCGAACAAAACAAAGAAACCACTACCGGTGCGGTAGCGAAGGCCTCCGGGGCGCTCCTCGACAGGCTCCAAACCCAGCTTCTCCGCATAAAACCTCCGGGCCCGATTCAGATCCCGCACGGGGAGCCGAGTGGCAACATCACTGTCTGCGAGCATCGGCGCACTCCTGCTTTTGATTATCTTCGAGGCGTGTTCGCGTCGAGGCACAGACAAAATCGCGTGTGGGAACATAATTCCCACAAATGCGCGTGACCGTTCCACCGGCGTCGAGCGGCCAACTTCCTCGAAGGTCATGCAGACAAGCATTTCGGGTGCCGTGTAAAGTCCATTTGGTAAACGCTGGCCATGGCAGAAGATTGGTCCACTCGGCAATCAGAAAGACTGACGAATAGCTCGAGACAACCCTCCTCTGATTTTGGACTCTCGGCGGGTCGCCTCAACTCGGCGTTCAAGTCGGCATCTCGGACTTCTGCCTTTCCCAGCCTCGAAGCGGGGAGTCGTCGCGATCACGAAGTGGCGAGTTTGCTGACGGCCACCGCCCGAAACTGCCCAGATCGCCACTTCAGCTTTAGTCGTGGGTTTAAGGGCGGCACCACCTTTCAGTAGCGCCGTCTCAACAAGCTCAACTTCCTCTCTGCCGACCATCAAACCAGAGTCGGCACATCGGTGAAAAAAAGGGTTACACGACCGGTTACAGATGAACGTTAAGCGCCGGGCGGGATTATCCACGTGCTGCGCTGTCCGGAAAACAAACGTCGGCGTCATGATCATTCTGCTTCAACGAGGGCGATTTGCGACCTTGAATTTCGACAAGCTTAACCACCCGACGGTTAAATTCATCAACTGCCTCAAGTTCTTCCGATAACCTGGTTGCCCGGGCGGCGAACGAAATGCGTAGCAAAAGCATGGAGGAGTTAGGTACATGAACCTGCGGCTGGCCGCATTCATTTCATTTTTTACCCCTGTCACGTTTCTTTCAGCACAGGCCGTCTCTTTTCTCCCGCCGGTAACCACTGCGATTTCTGAATATTCCGGCCTTTGCACAATCTGCATCGTGAGCGCGGATTTCAACGGCGACGGCAAAACCGATGTCGGGTATCTCGGTACTCAAGACACTCTGTCCGATTTTGTCAGTGTGGCCACCGGGAACGGCGACGGGACTTTCCGACCCGGTCCGTCATACCCGTTTACTATCTCCGGCGGGAAAGCAAACATCTTCACTGCCGATTTCAACCGTGACGGGCGCCAGGACCTTCTCGTTTCGGCCGATTCCACCTTGCTTTATCCCGGGAATGGCGATGGTACATTTCAATCCCCCGTCAGCATTGCCGGATGTCCCCATGGCCAGCCCGCGCCCGTGCCCGTTTCGGCCGTAGCAGATTTCAACGGCGACAAAAATCCCGATTTAGTCTGCGGCACGAACATCCTGCTCGGAAATGGGGACGGCACCTTTCATGCAGGTGTAACCGTCGACTCCGGCGCTTCCAGCGCTGTTGTTCTGGTCGCCGACTTCAACCACGACGGCGTGGCCGATCTCGTCATCCAGAAACTCTCAGGACGCCTCCTCATTGCGCTCGGCCATGGCGATGGCGCCTTCGACAATGATATTCCGTATCCGATCGACGATGCGCTTTATGGAACGGTGGCGGCGGACTTTAATGGCGACGGCAAAATCGATCTGGTTTCCTATTCTTCGACTGAAGGTCTGCTCGTCTTCACGCCCGGTAACGGCGACGGCACTTTTGGTGCAGCAGTCCACACCGCAAACTCCGGTATCTTCGAGGCGTCAGCCGTTGCTGATTTCAATTCGGATGGAAAGCCCGATCTCCTCACTACTGCGGGCGCCGTACTTGCGGGCAAAGGCGATGGGACGTTCCTTTCGCCTGTTTTCTTCGGCAGTTATGGGCTCCCAACATTGGGCGATTTTAACGGCGACGGTCTTCCGGACCTCGCCGAGGTGGCCCCCAATCCTCCGCCTTCCTATCTCTCGGCTCTGCTGAACGACGGTTCCGGGGATGGACTACTCACTCCGGGTGTCTCCTCAGCCACCATGAGCTGGGTGCTGGGACCTAACTCCGTCGTGAGCGCCTTTGGCAATAACCTGGCGTCCACTACGGCTACTGCCTCTTCCTACCCCATGCAGACTACGCTTGGCGGTATTCGCGTGCACGTCGGTCTCCCGCCCAACGACACGCTGGCTCCGCTTCTCTACGTGTCACCCAGCCAGATCAATTACCTGCTGCCTTACTCGGGGACTGACTTCGTACCGATCAGCATCGAGCATATTGACTCGCCGTACGTGCCGAAAGGCATCGGTATCGCGATTACCCCGAATGTTGTTTCTTTTTACACTGTCGGAGCCGGCATCGCCGCCGGATACGCTGTGCGCGTCGGTGCCGATGGCACGCAAACTCCAGTACCGGTAGTCTCGTGTGCTTCGAGTCCCTGTACTGCAGTGCCGATCGACGTTTCAAACGATGCTGTTTATCTCAGTCTTTTCGGCACGGGCTTCGACATCGTCAGCGGTGGCCTCAACTGCACCACGGGAAATAGAGAAATCCCGGTCACCTACGCCGGATCGCGGCAACAAATACCCGGTCTCGATCAGGTGAATCTCATGCTTCCGCGGGCGCTCGCCGGTAGCGGAGCGATTTCGATCACCTGCAATGCTTTGGGGCTCTACAACAATGGCTTTCCGCCTTTGGCTTTGGTACCCGACGGTCCGCCGTCCAACCCGGTCGCCATCACGATTCAATAGAGTGATCGTCCCTTAAGTTTGCGTTGCCCGCGGTCGCGCTATTCGCTTCGGGCCTGTTCCCGGCACCACCCCGAGCGGAAGATGCGCCACTCGGAAGGTAAGCTCCGGGCAATGCGCAGTGCGGGACGCCTCCCGACGGTCCGATTACCGGAAGTGATGCTGCGAAGCTCCAGCCGGCGCTACATGATAGACCCGGACTGGCTGCGAAGTGGCGAGTTTGACAGACCGCGCCAGCGCGAGAATTTTCTGGATCGTCAGGGGCGGGCTAAAGAGCAAGACTGTCTGGACCTGTTACGCTTCGAGCGTGGGAATCATACACATTAGCCGGAGCGCGCTGGCCTCTCCCGATGCGTCCCGGCTGATCGCGGCGCTGAATGCGGAACTGACAAAGGCTTTTCCCGAACCTGGCGCCACGCATTTCTCGCTCAGCGACGCGCAAGTGTCGATCGGCGACGGCGCGTTCCTGGTCGCCTATGTCGATGATGCAGCCATAGGCTGTGGCGCGGTGCGGCGGCTGGATGAGGCGACCGCCGAAATCAAACGGATGTATGTGGATCCGTCCTTTCGTGGCCGCCGCATCGGACGCGCGCTGGTCGAGGCCCTGGAGCGCGAGGCGCAGCTCGTCGGCGTAACAATGATCGTGCTGGAGACAGGGACGCGCCTCGCATCTGCCATAAACCTGTACGAGGCGATGGGGTACGCCCGGATCCCGCTCTTTGGAGAATATCTCTCTTCGCCGGACACCAGCCTGTGTTTCGGTAAATTGATCGCATGAACAGAATTATTGCTCCGTAGTCGCATAGCGGCGAGTCTGCCCGCGATCGGCACCTCAGCGTTTTTCCAGATCGCCACTACGGCGTTTGAACGAAGCCGCTCGTACGGCAGACGCTACGCGTGCTTGCCGGTCGGGGCGTTCTCTTCGACCGTCGCATTCACAAAGCGGAAAGGGTATGCCTTCTGGGCGATGCTCCATATTTGGAATGCTCACAAAAGAGCCCTGTAGTTCATTACTTCCAGGGAATATCGTTTCAAATTTCAACAATTGCCCGCGTCTGCCTAAAAACGTGAGCGGCCCCCTTACAAACGTCTCTATCCGAAGTGATCCGGCGGCAAGAATTCCGACGCGCCTCAGCACTCGCGCGCCGGATCACTCCAGATAGAGTCATAGCGTAAGGAGTGATTTACCAGGACCGGACATAAGGATAGCTTTCGATGAGGCTGCGTGCAAGTACCTCCATTAAGCAGTGGCTACAGGTCATCCCGCAACTCGGCAGGAAACGCCGTGAGTCGAGTCGAAGCTGGTTAACCTCGCTTCCAGACGTTATACGATAAAACCCGTTGACATACGAGAATCATCGTATTAGCATCTCTCCAGATGCCTTCCGAAAAACGCGCAGGCAAACGCCCGCTACCGCTTCCCACTGATGCTGAACTGGACATCCTGGCGGCCCTGTGGCGCCTCGGCGCCGCCACGGTGCGCGAAGTTCACACGGCGCTCGGAAAGGGCAGCACCTATACCACCACGCTCAAGCAGATGCAGGTTATGAACGAAAAAGGCCTCGTCGTGCGTAGCGAGCGCTTCCGTTCTCACGTCTACGAGGCGGGTGTGCCGAAAGAGCAGACTCGACAGGCCGTCGTGGGCGATTTACTGCGGCGCGCCTTCGACGGCTCCGCGCGCAATCTGATGCTCGGAGCGCTCGCGGCGGAGCCTGCGTCGGCGGAAGAGTTGCGCGAGATCCGCCGCATGATCGAAGATTTCGAGCGCAAGGAGAGATCGCGATGAGTAGTCTCTTCGGCTCACGCGATGCGTTACCATTCCACCCCTTCACGCGCCTCATGACAGAGCGCATCGGCTGGACTCTGGTCCACTTCCTGTGGCAGGGTCTGCTGATCGCGATCCTCTACGCTCTCGCACGTGGCTGGCTTGCGAAAGGTTGCTTTGCCAAAGGCAAGCCGAGCCGTCCGGCCACTCCGCAAACCCGTTATGTCCTTGCCTGCTCCGCACTAATCGTCATGCTGGCCGCGCCTGTCGTGACCTTCAGTGTGCTGCAGTCACACCATCCCTCTCCCGCTTCGACTTCGTACGTGGGTGTTCCGACCGCTCCCATGGCCCAGCCGGGCGTGGCCGGGCCCTCCGCGCTTTCGCGGTTGCGGCCCACACAGACCGCGATGCCCGTCCCAGCGGTCCCGGCCAACGGGCTTCTGACCTGGTTCGTGTTGTTCTGGTTGGCGGGAGTACTTTTATATTCGCTCCGCCTGATTATTGGCTGCTTCGCGGCCGCGCGTCTGCGCTTCCGATCGGTTCGCCTCGCGCCTCCCGAATGGCAGCAGAAGTTCAGTGAACTCGGCACGAAGATTCGCGTCTGCCGTCCGGTGCGGCTCATGGTATCCGCCTGGGCCGAAGCACCCGCTGTTGTTGGTTGGCTGCGTCCCGTTGTACTCCTGCCGGTCGGCATGCTCACCGGTTTGCCGCCCGATCAGATCGAAGCACTGTTGCTTCACGAACTCGCGCATGTCCGCCGTCACGACTATTTAGTGAACATCCTGCAGAGCGTCATCGAAGGACTGCTCTTCTACCATCCCGCCGTCTGGTGGATCTCCGGTCACATTCGTGCGGAACGCGAGGCCTGCTGCGACGACCTTGCGGTATCGGCGAGCGGAGACGTTCTCGCTTATGTCCGTGCGCTGACGGAACTCGCCTTGTTGCGCCCATTGCGTCTTGCTCCGGCCGTTGCGGCGAGTGGTGGTTCGCTGGCCAATCGCATCGCTCGTTTGCTCGGCACTGCGCGGCCCACGACGGGACCGCGGCCGCCAATGGTCGGGGCTATAGTCGGTGCGTTGCTCCTGGTCGTGACGGGGTTCGGCGTATTCGCGCAGACTACAGGACCGCGCGCGCCGCTCAATGCGTCCGGCGTGAATACGCCGGGGCAGACCTTCGAGGCCGCGGATGTGCACGCCAGCCCACGTGCTGCCAATCCCTATACCTATTCGTCGGGTGGCGTGCTGCGCGGCGGGCGTTATGACCTCCGCAAAGCCACCATGTTGGACTTGATCAAAACAGCATGGAATGTCGATCCCGACATAATAGTGGGCGGACCGAACTGGCTGGCCCTCGATCGCTTCGATGTCTCCGCCAAAGCGCCGCCGCAAACGCCGCCGGAAACCATTCGGCTGATGCTGCAGGCGCTGCTCCGGGACCGCTTCGGGCTGGTCATTCACAAGGACACGCGGTCCATGCAGGCCTACGCGCTCACTGTGGGCAGGAACAAACCGAAGCTGACGGAATCAAACCGTTCAGGACCTGCCGGATGCGAGTACCAGCAACCGCCGGCGCCTTCGACGTTGCGATTGTTCGCGTGCCGCGCTATAACCATGGACGCGTTCGCGCAAAGGTTGCGGCAAATGGCCGGAGACTATCTGGCCGCTCCTGTCGTGAATGAGACGGGTCTTGAGGGCGCATGGGATTTCGACCTGAAGTGGAACCCTCGGGCTCAGATTCT
>DATAZF010000094.1:0-2962 GCA_036272235.1 Bryobacteraceae bacterium
GTGAATCGCAAGGTCCATCTGATACTTGAAAACGAAAATAATCAATCCCGCTATTTGGAGCAAGAGGCATCGGCTCGACCCAGACGCTTCACCGCGCAGTGGAATGACGATATCCATCATGTTCTTCACACCGCAGTGACCGGCGAGCGCGAGGGTTATTACGCCGACTATACGGGTGACACGGAAAAGCTCGGCCGCGCACTGGCGGAAGGATTTGCATTTCAGGGCGAGATAATGCCATACCGCGGCGACAAACGGGGTCAACCCTCGGCGCACCTGCCGCCCACCGCATTCATCGCTTTCCTGCAGAACCACGACCAGATCGGGAATCGTGCCTTCGGAGAGCGTATTTCAGTCTTAACCACGGCAGCGGCCGTGTGCGCCGCGGCGGCGGTGTACCTGCTTATGCCCGAGATCCCCATGCTGTTCATGGGCGAGGAATGGAATGCTACCGAGCCCTTTCCTTTCTTCTGCGATTTCGGACCTGACCTCGCCGATGCCGTGCGCGAAGGCAGGCGAGAGGAATTTTCGAAGTTTCCCGAATTCCAGAATCCGGAACGGCGAAACCATATTCCCGACCCCCAGGCGGAATCGACCTTCGAAGCAGCCAAGTTGCGCTGGAACACAAAGGGGGCTTCGCAAGTCGAATGGCGGAAATGGTACCAGCGAATCCTGACGGCTCGCCGCGAGCACGTGATTCCCCTGATCCCGAAGATTACCCACGGCGGTGAATACCAGGTAGTCGCCGCCAGCGCCGTCGCGGTTCGTTGGCGGGCAGGCGATGAGGAGTTAACACTTTCCGCGAATCTGTCGGCTGCCATCGTTCATGGGTTTGCCCCGGGGTTTTCTACAGATGACCGACACATTATCTGGCAGGAAGGCGAGATCGGCGACGACGGAACGTTCGGGCCCTGGACTGTTCGCTGGCGGATTTCCTGAGGTGCCCGGTATGCCGCCACGCGCCACTTATCGTCTCCAATTCAATAACGACTTCGGATTCGCTCGCGCGACGGAGATCGTTCCGTATCTGGCGCGGCTCGGAGTCAGTCACGTATATGCTTCGCCGTGGCTCAAATCGCGCCCCGGCAGCACGCACGGATACGACATCGTCGATCATCATCAATTAAACCCGGAACTCGGCACCGCGGAGGAGTTCGGTGCGTTTGCGGCCGCACTGAAGGCAAACGGGCTTGGGCAGATTCTCGATTTTGTCCCCAATCACATGGGCGTTGGCGGCGCTGATAATCCGCTATGGCTCGATGTGCTCGAGTGGGGGCGCGATTCGGCCTACGCGGGGTGGTTTGACATCGACTGGGAATCGGACCGGCGATATCTGCGTGACAAAGTTCTGGTGCCGTTGCTGGGCGATCAGTTTGGGGTGGAACTTCACGCGGGCAAGCTTCGATTGAAGTTCGATGACCAGGACGGATCGTTCGCCGTGTGGGCTTACGATACCCACAAGCTGCCGGTGAATCCGCTGGACTATCAGCGAATTCTTGGCGTCGCCCACCCGGATTTGGAGCGCCTTGGGGATGAGTTCCGACATCTTCCGGAGTGGCGTTCGCAGGTCGTACGGCATGCGCGCGAACTGAAGAGGGAAATCGCGGATCTGGCGCAGGTCCGGCACGACGTCCGCGCGGCAATCGAGGCGTCCGTGGGCAGATTCAATGGTGAGGCGGGGGATCCGGAAAGCTGGCGGCGTCTGTTTTCGCTGATCGACGATCAGTACTGGCGCGCCGCACACTTTTGGGTCGCCGCCGACGACATCAACTACCGGCGTTTTTTCAATATTAACGAGCTTGCCGGATTGCGTATGGAATTGCCCGATGTTTTCGAGCACGCGCATGGGCTTGTTTTGCGTCTGCTCGCGGAGGGCGTGCTCGACGGCTTACGTATTGATCACATCGACGGGCTGCTGAGTCCCAAAGAGTATTTAAATCGCCTGCGTGCGGCCGGGACAACTCCGTCGGGGGAGCCCTTCTATCTTGTGGTCGAAAAGATTCTCTCGCGCCATGAAAACCTTCGCAACGATTGGCCGGTCGACGGAACCACCGGGTACGAGTTCAGCAATCTTGTTCTGGGACTGTTGATCGATCCCGCCGGCGAAGAGGGCATTACGCGTACGTACGTTGAGTTCACCGGCGACCGGGCCATCTTTTCCGACGTGGTGCACGAATGCAAGCTCCGTATCATGCGAAACGAGATGTCGGGCGAGCTGAATGTGCTGGCGCGCGAGGCAACGCGCGTGGCCCATGAAAATCCGACGACATCCGATTTCACGCATAATGTGTTGCGCCGGGCGCTGCGGGAAATAGTTGCGTGCTTCCCCGTATACAGAATTTATCTGGATTGGGAGGATCATCCGAGTGAAGCCGATCTGCGCGACCTCACATGGGCAATCAAGCGCGCGCGCACGAATGAGACGGACGTCGACCCGAGTGTGTTCGATTTCCTCTACAAGCTTCTGTCGGGTGAACTGGTCTCCCACGCGCGGAGCGGCTTCAGCCGGCAATCGGTACTGCGGTGCGCGATGAAGTTTCAGCAGTACAGCGCGCCGGTTCTCGCAAAAGGGCTCGAGGACACGGCGTTTTACCGGTATAACCGCTTTGTTGCATTAAACGACGTAGGCGGGGATCCGGAGCAATTCGGGGTTTCAATCGCGAACTTCCACAAGGCCAACGTCGAACGAGCGAAGCGCTGGCCGGACTCGATGCTCAATACCTCCACCCACGACAGCAAGCGCGGGGAGGATACACGCGCGCGACTCGCGGTCCTCTCGGAGATGCCGGAGGAGTGGGGCAGAAACGTCAGCGCATGGAGCCGTATCCTGCGTGCGCGCCGCGGTGATGTGGAGGGAATCGCGCCGCCGGCCCGCCAGGATGAGTACCTCTTTTATCAGTTGCTGGCGGGCACGTGGCCTGTCGAGCTTATGGGTTCACCGGAACCCGGCGGTGAGGCGCTC
>DATAZF010000095.1:0-20138 GCA_036272235.1 Bryobacteraceae bacterium
GATGATGATGACGGCGGCCGGAACGCTCACGCCTGCGAAGGTGCTGGTGCTGGGCGCGGGCGTGGCGGGCCTGCAGGCTATCGCAACCGCGAAACGCCTGGGCGCGGTGGTGTCCGCTTACGATGTGAGGTCCGCTGTCCGCGAGCAGATCGAGAGTCTCGGAGCGAAGTTTGTCGTGCTCGATATCGAATCCGCTGAAGGCGAGGGCGGCTACGCGAAGCAGATGGACGAGGCTTATTACAAACGCCAGCGCGAACTGTTGGCGGCTGTGCTGCGCGAGCAGGATATCGTGATCACGACGGCAGCTGTGCCGGGCAGGAAAGCACCGATCCTCGTTACGAAAGAGATGGCGGAGGCCATGTTGCCCGGCGCCGTAATCGTCGACCTGGCGGCTGAGCGCGGCGGCAACTGCGAACTGACGCAGGCAGGGCAGAGCATCGTGCATCAGGGCGTGACGATTGTGGGTCCGGTCAATCTGCCTTCGCGGGCGCCGTATCACGCGAGCCAGATGTACGCGACCAACGTGGTCAATCTGCTCAAGCTGATGGTGAACAAAGAAGGCGTACTCACGATTAATCTCGAAGACGAGGTGATTCGCGAGACGCTGGTGACGCATGGGGGCAAAGTGGTGAATCCGAGAGTGAGTCAACTTCTCGAAGCAGGAGTGAACGCTTGAATTTAGAGTTCGGCCTTTATGTGTTCATGCTGGCGGCGTTTCTTGGCTTCCAGTTGATCCGGAAAGTCTCGCCGCTGTTGCACACGCCACTGATGTCGCTGACGAACGCGATTGCCTCGATCTCGGTGGTGGGCGCGATTCTGATCTCCGGCGAGAAAGACGCTTCGATGCTCTCGCGCGTGCTTGGGTTTTTGGCGGTGGTTTCGGCGACGACCAATCTGGTGAGCGGATACCTGATCACGGACCGGATGCTCAAGATGTTCAAGAAGCGGGAGCCGGCGAAGAAATGAACGTTGCCGGTTACCAGATTCTTTACATCATCGCGGCCGCTTCATTCATTCTCGCCTTGATGTGGATGTCGTCGCCCGCGACGGCGAGGCGGGGTGTACTCACCGGCGAGGCCGGAATGCTGCTGGCGGTGGTGGCAACGCTGCTACGCCATGAGGTGGTCAATTATGACTGGATCGTGGCGGGTCTCGTAATCGGCTCGGCGATCGGGATACCGATTGCCATTTGGATGCCGATGACGCAGGTGCCGCAGAGGACCGCCATCTCGCAGGCGTGCGGTGCGCTGGCATCGGCGCTGATCGGCACCGCGGAGTATTACCGCCAGAAGCCGCACGGCTTTGTCATGGGTGCGCTGGGGCTCGAAATGCTGCTTGGCTTCCTGACCACGACCGCGAGCGTGATGGCGTTCGGCAAGCTGAACGAAATGCTGCCATCGAGGCCGATTACGTTCAAAGGTCAGAACATCGCGAACCTTGGGCTGCTGGGCGTGGCGGTCGTGATCGGCGGTTACCTGGTGGTGCATCCGGAAGCCACCTATCTGTTCCCGATTTTTGTGTTGCTGGCGTTGATCTTCGGCGTGCTGCTGATCATTCCGATCGGCGGCGCGGATATGCCGACGGTCATCGCGCTGTTGAATTCCTATGCGGGGCTGTCGGCCTGCTCGATGGGGTTCGCGCTCGATAACAAGCTGCTGATTATCGCGGGCGCCCTCGACGGATCGTCGGGGTTCATTCTGTCGATCATCATGTGCCGGGCGATGAACCGGTCGTTCACCAACGTGCTGTTCGGTGGATTCGGGCAACTGCAGACGAGCACGGCCGCGGGACAAGAGGCGCGTCCGGTGCGGTCGGCGACTGCGGAAGAGGCGGCAGGAATATTGGCGGATGCGCGGTCGGTGGTGGTGATTCCGGGCTACGGGATGGCCGTGGCGCAGGCGCAGCACAAGATCCGCGAGTTGCATGACGTGCTGATGAAGCGCGGGGTCGACGTGCGGTTCGCGATCCATCCGGTCGCTGGGCGCATGCCCGGGCATATGAATGTGCTGCTGGCCGAGGCGGATGTTCCATACGACAAGCTGATCGAGATGGAAGACATCAACAGCGACATGGGGATGACTGACGTGGCGCTGATTGTAGGCGCGAACGACATCGTGAATCCGGCGGCGCTGAATGATCCGGGGAGTCCGATTGCGGGCATGCCCATTCTGGATGCTTACAAAGCGCGGACGATCATGATTATCAAGCGTGGCATGAGCGCGGGCTTCGCCGGTATCGATAACGAGCTCTATTATATGGATAAGACGCTCATGCTGTTTGGCGATGCGAAGGCGTTTGTCGCGAGTTTGGTGAAAGAGATTGGCTCGAACCACGATTAGCTGACTGCTATCGGATGCGGCATCGCCCGGTGTTCTCACAGGCGGCGTGCGACGGCATTTTTCGAAGTGAATGCGGCAGCGGCAAGGCCACGGCGGCCTTATGCTTTAGCATGAAGCTTCGTGGTCGAGCTCCTTATTCCGGACGATCCGGTTGAATTCCATCGGGTACTCGAAGAGCTGCCGAACAGCCAGGCGGTATTCCTGCTCTGGCCGCGTGGCGGAAAGCCTTATCTCGCGCGCACGAATGTCCTGCGCAAGCGCCTGAAGAGAGAATTCGGCGAACTGCGCCGGACCGTCGAGCGGATAGAGTATCAGCTCGCGGGTTCGCGGCTGGCGTCCCAGTTTCTGATGCTTGAGCTGGCGCGGAAGTATCTCGGCGCCGATTATCGGAAAGAAATTCGGTTGCGGCTGCCGCCGTATGTGAAGTTGATCCTGTCGAATCCGTTTCCGCGAACGCAGATAACCGCGCATATCGGGCGGGCGCGTGCGATCTACTTCGGCCCCTTTCGCAATCGATCGACCGCGGTGCGGTTCGAATCCGAATTTCTGGATTTGTTTCAGCTGCGCCGGTGTCAGGAAGATCTGGAGCCGTCGCCAGGACATCCAGGGTGCATGTACGGCGAGATGGGGCGGTGTCTGCGCCCATGCCAGCAGGTTGTGGGATTACAGGAGTACGCCGCTGAAGCGGGTCGAGTGGCGGAGTTTCTGGAGTCCGGTGGAAAATCGCTCGTCACAGTAGCGGAGAGAGCGCGGGAACGGTTGAGCGCGGAGATGGATTTCGAAGGCGCGGCTCTTATGCACCAGAGATTGCAGCGCGTGCAGGAAGTGTTGGGCTGGCGCGATGAAATGGCGCGCGGAGTGGAGCGGCTGAATGCCGTCACCATCGCCAGGGCCGTCGAGCCGGATGCTGTCGAACTGGGGTGGTTGCGGGAGGGCTCCTGGCAGGGGTTCTCGCGGCTGGAGTTCAATCCGGCGGATGGAACATCGGTATCGCTCGACGCACGGCTGCGGGAGATGGCGTTGGCGATTCCAAGCCGCGCGGCGACCGGCATGGAGCGGATGGAGCAGCTTGCGACCGTAGCACGCTGGTTCTATTCAAGCTGGTGCGACGGCGAACTGCTTCTGGTGGACGATTGGGAGAGGATTCCGTACCGCAAACTTGTGAATGCGGTGTCGCGGGTTTTGCAGGGGAAGGCGAAGTGAAGCGACGGTGGCATCGTCGGAGCATTCGTTTTTGCCAACCTTGTTGGCTTCGAGCGACACGCCCGCGGCGACTCCGATGCAGTGCCGCGACATGCCGTATCCGCTGATCTCGTTGTTCTCGACAGTATTGCCTTTGGCAATGTCGGGGCGGTCGGCGCCGGCCCCCAGATAAATTCCACTACGGAGGAGGTCCGGCTGTGCGGCCATGGCGGCGCAGTTGACCGGTCCGCCGGGATCGTTGCAGTGCGCGAGGTTCAGGTGCAGCAGGTGATTGCCGCTGACTGTGTGGCCTGAGCCGATGATGAAAATTCCGCCGAACATGCCGCCGTCGATGGTGTTGCCGGTGATCCGGATGTTGCGAGACTGCATGTCGGGATTGCTGTTGTTCATGATGATGCCGAAGTTTCCGTAAGGATATTCCTTCGCGGCTTCGGCGTTGACGCAAGTGTTGTTGCTGACTTCGCCGTCGTGAAATCCATCGAGATCGAAGCACTTGCCGTCGATTTCCTCGAACTGATTATTGCGGTACGTGGAGCGATCGACGTTACCGGCAGTGTCGACGGCGACGGGGAACGCCTGGCCTTCAAGATCCACGTCAGCGGCGGGATAGCCGATCATACGTCCGCGATTGTTCTCGACGCGGACCTCGGTCGCGTGGCCGATCTGAATGGCATCGCGCGCGATCATGGCGAATTCGTTGCCGGCGATGCGTCCGCGGGCGTTGCGGGCGGATGTGTAAAGGGAATGGGTCCAGATACCGTTGCCGCGGACGTCGGCGATGCGGCAATCGAGAACTTCGAAATCGGTAGTGCCTTCTTCGAGCAGAATTCCTCCGGTCGTGTTATTGCGCTTGCGCCCGTTGACGCCGCCGCTGCCGGAGATCTCGATTCCCTGAATATGAACAGTGTGGCTCGCGTTGACCAGGATCGCGAAGCCGGCGAAGGCGGTGGCTTTTACCTGGGAGACTTCGAGATTGTTGACGGTCTCGGCGAGGATTCCGTTGTTGGGTACAAAGCGCGAGAACATCACGTCCGATGGGGGGAGCGCAAGAGGTTTCGCGATGGCTTCGCGGTTACCGTCGATCGAGAGTCCGTGGATATGGATGTTCCTGCCGGCGGGGATGACGATGAGGGCGCGTCCGCGGAAGGTCGCGGCGGCTTTGATGGTCGTGGACGCCCCCTGGACGGTTAAGTCATGCGCGTCCGTGGGGAGAACGATTTCCCGGGAAATCTCGATCACGCCGGCGGGGAGGTTGATGGTGCCGGTTTTGGCGGCGAGCGCAGTCCGCAGGTCAGCTTCCGGCGTCGCGGCGTGGAGCAGCGCAGCGCTCGCACATAAGAGGGTCGCGGTCAGGAGTTTCATACGACCTCGATTCCGATTCGCGTGAGAGAACGGGCCCCGAGGTGGATGTGGAGCACGTGACCGCCCGCTTTCGTCCCGCGAGGCAGGTGGAAATTGACCTCGTACCGCGAAGCCAGCGGGTCGGTGCGGAACGTCTCGATACCCCGCACCGGAACGCCGTCGACTGTGGCAGTAAACATGTCGATGTGTTCGACTTCGTCGATGGTGGCTTTCATGGTGCCGCTTTCGATTCGTTGCGCGGAGAGAAGGTTTACGCCGTCCGATAGAGCGACGAGGCGCGGGACAGACGGGCCGGCGGGGATGATGCGGATGATGGCGTCCGGGCAGAGGCGATCCCCGCGCCAGTCGACTCGCACGGGCACAAGCCCTGTCCGGACGCCGGCGGGGAGAAACACGTTGAGCTGGGAGAGTCCGTTGACTGACGGGCCGATGTAGCAGGGAACGCCAGGGGCTCCGTCAATGCGGGCGGCGAGTGAATTCAGGTCGCGCGCAGCTTCCGGAAAAGCCTCGATCTGGAGAGTGGCGCAGGCGAGACGTCCGGTGGATGGGACAGCCTGTTCGCCGCTGAACGCATTCACCACGTGGCGTATGCGCGTTGATCTGGCATCGGGCGGCGGCTCTGAAAGTGGGGGCTTCTGCCAGGAGGTCCACATATATTGTGTTTCGACGCCGGTGAGCGAGAGCAGCCGGATGTCGTGATCCTTCGTGAAAGCGTGAATCTCATCGGCGCTGATGCGCACGCCTTCCCAGGTCGTGTATGCACGGGCGGACTTCGGAAGTCCGTTGATCTGGAGGCGCGCAAAGCCGCCGGGCTTTAGGGCGCGGACCGTCTCCCGCAGATACGAGAACACGACGGCCGCGCTGGGGATGTGCTGGAAGACAGCGTAGGAGTAGATGAAGTCAAACTGGTCGTCGAAAAATTGCGCGAGGTCGCTGCCGCTCGCGCGATGCGCGTGTGCCCACGGGATGTCGTGGAGTTTGGCGGTAGCCTGAGCGATCATTTCGTCCGAAACGTCGATCCCGTGGATTTCGCCGAAGTGGCGGCTCATGGGGCGGAGCAGGCGTCCGGGTCCGCAGCCGATTTCGAGGGCGCGGCGGGCGGCGCGAGAGCCCGGGGAAAAGCGCTTCAGTTCCCCTTCGAGATCGCGGATGACATCGGCGGCGGTGGAGAGGAACTCGGTATCATCCTGATCGCGCCGTCCGAAGGCGACATAGTAGTGGGCGTCCTCGCGGGCGCGTTGGTTCCAGTCCGCGCGCATGCGGTCGCGGACTGCGTCGTCGAGGAGCGATTCCATCAAGTAGCTATTTTAGCGGCCGGCACATATCTAATGCGCCGGATCGGGTGGGCCGTACACATGCACGTAGTCGATGTCGAAGGTGAGTCCGCCCTCGCGCTCGCCAGGGAGATCGATGAGCAGGTACATGGGCTGGTGCGGCACGCCGTCGATCGAGCGGAACTTTTCTTTGCCGTCGACGAACCAGGCGATGTGGTCCCGCTCCCATTCGATGGCGAGGATGTGAAATCCTGCCGAAAGGTCGGCGACGGTGAAGGAATCGCCGAAGGATCGCTCGGTTTGTTCCGATCCCCAGCGATTGGCGAAAGAAACTTTCGTCGGCGCGCCGGATGTCTCGAAGACGTCAATGGCGGGCAAAAGCCCGAGCGGGATCGGCATCAGACGGAAACGCGGGTGGAGTCCTTTGGCCGCGGTAGACCTGGCGCGAATCTCGAATCGCCCATACTTCTGGGCAAAAATCCCGAAAGTGCTGAGGGCGCCGCCAGGGGCGAGGTGCAGCTGGCCGCCGCTGACGCTAAGGTCGCCCGCAGCGCGCGAGAACGGATCGTGCGGAACCCAGCGGGCAAGATCCAGCGCGGGGCCGTTGAACTCATCCGCGAAGGTCGGGCTCCGCTGCCCATGCAATATCGGTAAAAAGAGAAAAAACATCCAGAGCTTCATTCAGGCTTTCGGCGGCATTAACCAGTGTAAATGTAACAAAACTCGCTTCTGAGGTAAGCTGGGAACACATGCGAATCCTCGTTGTCGAAGACGAGAAAAGAATTGCGGATTTTCTCGGTCGCGGCCTGCAGGGCGCCGGTTACGCCATCGATGTGGCGCAGGATGGCGCGAGCGCTTTGCAGTTCACGCACAACACCGATTACGATCTCGTGATTCTCGACCTGATGCTGCCGGATATGGACGGGTTGAAGGTTCTGGAGCGGATCCGGAGCCGGCGTGCAGGCCCTCCGGTGCTGATTTTAAGCGCTCGCGGGCAGGTGGACGATCGGGTAAAAGGCCTTGAAACAGGCGCCGACGATTACCTGACGAAGCCGTTTGCTTTTGTGGAATTGCTGGCTCGCGTGCGGGCCTTGTTGCGGCGCGGACAGCCGGCGCCGGAAAAACTGCAGGTGGCCGATCTGGCGCTCGACTGCGCGCGGCGCAAGGTGATCCGCGGAGTGGAGAACATCGAGCTCGCGCCGAAAGAATTCGGGATTCTGGAATACATGATGCGGAACAAAGGGCGTCCGCTGAGCCGCACGATGATCGTCGAGCACGTCTGGGATATGGATTACGACGGGCTCACGAATATCGTTGACGTTTACATCCGGCATTTGCGGAGCAAGATCGACGACCGGTTCCCGCAGAAGCTGATCCACACCGTGCGCGGGATCGGATATATGATCGAAGCGCCGGAAAAAGGCGTGACGCAAAAAGCAGAGAGCCAGATGGAGTCGCAGGTTTAGCTCGAATCCGGCAGACGAAAATAGCCTGCCTTACATATGGCGCGGGAACGCAAGCACATTACGCGCGGGCTTCGTTTTACCCTCACGGCGGTTTACACACTTGTGTTCACGCTGCTGCTGATCGGCGTTACACTCCTCTTCCGGCAAACGCTCAAGACCAGTCTCGAACAGCAGGCGCACGACGATCTGGAACAGAACTGGGCGGTGGTCAAAGGCTATCTGCGGATTCCGAACGACCCGGGCCAGAACAATTATCATGCCATCTGGAATGTCGACAACAACGATCCGGACGAGGTTAGCGCCGTCGCGGGCGTGAAACGAACGTATCTGATTACGGACGCGGCGGGGAAAGTGATGGATGACGAAGTTTCCTCGAACTTTGAATCGCTCGGGATGCCCACGCCGGGCGAGGTGCGTTCGGTACTGCAGGCGAATGGCGCCGTTTGGAGCAACAGGACGGATTCGGACGGAGTGCCGTATCTGATTCGCGCGAGTTACGTGAACGGCGAAGAGGATACAAGCAAAAAGTTTTACGTCGCGGTCGGGACATCTCTGGCGGCGAACGGCAAAGTGCTGAACGGGTTCACGCTGCTTGGTGTGGCGCTGGTGCCTCTCGTGATCCTCACGGGCTGCATCATGGGCTGGATTTTCGCGGGGCGGGCATTGACGCCGGTCCTCGAAGTGGCGCGCACCGCGGAGCGCATCAGCGGCTCCAATCTCAGCCTGCGGATTCCATCGCGTGGGGCAAAAGACGAAATCGATCGATTGATCGAAACCTTCAACCAGATGATCGAGCGCATCGAGATCAACTTCAACCAGGTGCGCCAGTTCTCGACCGACGTCTCGCATGAACTGCGCACGCCGATCACCGTCGTACGCGGCCAGCTCGAAGTGGCGTTATTCACGGCAAAGACCGTGGAACAGTACCGCGATGCGATCGTCGATTCGCTCGACGACATTGAGCGGCTTTCACAGATTGTCCGGGCGCTGCTGCTTCTTTCGCAGGCCGAGACCGGGCAGGTGAACCTGCAGAAGCAACAGATGGATCTGGTGGAAGTGGTGGAGGATATCGTCGATCAATTCCAGATTCCCGCCGAGGGGGCTGAGGTCACATTGCGGTTCGACAAGCGCGTCTCTCATTGCGCGGGCGAGTTCGATCGGGTCCAGCTGGACCGGATGCTTTCCAATCTGTTGTCGAATGCAGTCAAGTTTACGCCGGCAGGGGGCAATGTCACGGTGGTCCTGGACCGGCGCGACAGCCTCGCGGAGATTCGCGTGGAAGATACGGGGCCGGGGATTCCCGCCGAGCACCTCCCGCATATTTTCGATCGGTTCTATCGTGTGCGAGGACCAGGCGAGCAGGCCTCTCCGGAGAAGGGACTGGGGCTGGGGCTGAGCTTTGTGGCGTGGATCGTACGAGCGCACGGGGGAACTGTGGACGCGCAGAGCAAACCGGGCAAGGGAACGACGTTCATCGTCAAGTTGCCGCTGAGCAGCGCGGCGGCGACGCCGGCGGTCGACGGCGCAGCTGCGCCACACGAGATGATGAAGCCGGCTTAATCGCGGAGAGGTCGTAACCTGTACCAGCTTTACGGGTTTCCTCTATTGACTACAGTGCTTCGAAACTGGCCGACGATCGTTTTACTCATGCTTGGCGCGGCGATACCGGCCGGAGTTCGCGCGCAGGAGCCCGAGGGCCAGGCAAAAACGGCATCGGCAGACGACATCTTTTCGGGCACTGTTACCCAGCTGACGGATCGGTCGTTTACCGTCATGCGCAAGGTTGCCGGTAAGCCTCTGGTGACCCGCGAATTCGTGCGCGATTCAGGCATCACGGTCGAGGGAAAGCTGCGGAACCGGGCGCGAGTCACGGTGCGCTATAAATCTGGCGAAGAGAACGAATTCATCGCCGTGCACGTTATCGTCCGGTAGGGCCAGAGCGATTTCAAAAGCACGGTGGGGCAGGCTGGCAACCCCGCTGCCCATCGCATGGGCCGGCTGCCAATCCTTTTGGCGAAACGAACTTCAGTCGCCGGAGACACGGCGTGGGAGCGCAGCACTGGTTGGCGCGAAGTAGCCTCGGACCTGCGCCCAGTTGGTGCGAATCAGAGAGAGGGCCAGCATCAACACCATAGTGAGCGCGGCGGCGAAGGCGGTTTGGCCGACGGTCAACTGTTCTTTCAGCATCCCCAACCAGCGTCCGTATATCAATTCCACGTGCACCCAGTAGACGAGCAGACTGGTGAGGCCAAACTGCCGCACCCAGCTCCAATCCTGCGCGGTGCTGCGAATGTTCCAGATCCACGCGAAGGCGATCAGAATCAGGATGGCGCCGAGTTTGATAAAAATCAGCGAGGGGCCGTTCAGCCAGAAATCGGAATTCGTATAGATCGAAAGTGAAGTATTCGACATCGTCCATGCCACGAAGGCAACGGAAACGCCGCCCCACCCGAACCACTGCATGGCAGCCGGCACATCAGCGGGTTTGAGAAGCCGCAGGATGCTTCCAGCGCTCATCCCGAAGGCGACGAACGCCGCCCAGGGGAAGAAGCCGAAGAAATTGTGGTCGGGAATTATGTAGTTTCGGACGAGTGGCGGAACATCCGACCAGTCGAGGCTGGAAACAATTGGGGATGCCGCTGCGACCGCGACGCCAAGGATGGCGCAGAGGCGGATACGTTCCTCGGTGCGGAACACGCTCATAGCCGAGAACACGAGGAGCGCGAGCCCCATGCAGTTCAAAACGTCTACGCGCAGAAGATCGGTCCACGGACTCTTGTCGAACGAGAACAGCCAAAGCTGGAAACGGAAGGCAAACGCCGCCGCAAAAAGGTAGCCGGATCGCTTGATCGCCGCCCCCCAGCGGGCGGGCGCTGCAGCACCTTTCTTTTCCTGGCTATCCATCAGAAAGGCGAAGGTAACGCCCAGCAGGAACAGAAAGACAGCGGGCGGCATTCCGCCCAGGAACTGCGACGTCATATAAGGGCCGCCGCCACGCAAATCATTGCGAAGAAAGGACTGGAAAACATGTCCCTGCAGCATGACGAGCGCCGCGAATCCACGGATCCAATCGAGATAGAGAAGTCGTTGCGCGGGCGGCTTCATAGTGGGAGTCGGTGCAAGGGCAGTTCCAAACGGCCTACAACTGTGGGTGCTCTACTTTAACCCCGCTTGGATATTTGAGTTTCAGAGCACTGTCGGAAAGGTTTGGATTGATCTTCAAGTTCGAGTAGGTGGCGAGGTTGAAGTCGCCTGTGGCCGAAGTGACGAATCGCTGTTGCAGGGGAAGTCCGCTGGTTTCGGAGATCCAGAGTTCAGCTTTCTTGAGGCGCTGCAGGACCTCTTTCGACTTCGGAACGAGCTGAAGATGCCAGCTGTTTTCAGCGCCGACCTTCTCCATCCCGACAAAAGAGACGTCGTAATTCTCCTTCAGTGCCGCGCTCGATACGCCGAATCCCAGCAGCAGGAACTGATCGACCACCGCCTTCTTGCCGGTGATGTTGTAATCCTGCACGAGTTTGAGCTTTGGGTAGTAGATGCTGGCCCTTGTGCTGTCGATCGAAATCGTCTTGGCATCGGGAGCGGTTAAATCGATCAGCATGCGAGTTTCGTGCGATTTGTCGACTTTGACTTTGATCGTTCCGGTTTCCTTTTCGTCCACATTGATAATCGCCGTATGGATGTCGCGCGTGAGATCCGCAATAAGTGAGCGGAACTGCGGAGCGCTTTTGTCGATGTGTGCGAAGGCATCCGCAAGGCCCTCGGGGGACTGGGCGGCCAGTGGGAGTGCGATCAGGGTCAGGGCAGCAAGAGTGAGACAGCGGGCCATGCCGGTTCGATGCGTCGCGTCCGAAATTCGAGTACGCATCAGGGTTTGGCGAAGGCCATGTAGCCTTTGAGTTCCTGTTCGGCGTCAAGCACCGGTTCCAGGCGGGTCAGCTGCTGGGTTTTGCCGGTGCGGGTCGTGAGCACCTTGCTCAGTTGGGCAAGGCGCTGGTTTTCGGGGTAGGAGGTGACAAGCTCAGTGTCGAGCCAGAAGACCGACTCGCCATGGCTTGGAAGCGATGTTACCTGGCTGGCGCGGGGGATACGCGGCTGGTCACGGAACCATTGCCGCGGCGCGAGAAAGATGAACAACAGGATGATGCCGCACATGACGTCGTATTGCCACACGCCGCGCCTGTAATCCCATAGAATGAACCGCTTAACGCCCGCCAGCACAGTTCTTAGTGTAACAACTGTCTGAATGCTGAAGAAAGCTTCATGTGCGCGATTATGTCTGGCTAAACCCGAAGGGCTGGCGTCCGCCGGCTTTCACTGTGGCACTCAATTCGCCGATGCCGTCGATGCGCGACCGGACTGAATCGCCCGCTTTGATCCGCGCGCCTTTCGGACATCCAGTCGAAATGATGTCGCCCGGATGAAGGGTGAAGAAGTCGCTGTGGAAAGCGACCAGATCCAGTGGCCTCGTCTTCATGTTGCGGACATAATCGCGCGAGCAAATGGCGCCGTTGTGTTCTGTAACGACCTCGAGACTGTCGATGTCGGGAATCTCGTCCGCCGTAACGATTACAGGCCCGAAACTGAAGAAGGTGTCGATACTTTTGGCGCGCGTGAGGTAACGCGGATTCTTGCGAAGGACATCGAGGGCCGTGAGATCGAGGGTTGTGGTGAATCCATAGATGACTTCGCGGGCATTGCCGGCGGGCACGAAGCGGCAGCTTCGGCCGATGATGACGGCGAATTCGCCTTCGGCGTCGACGTCGTCGGAAACATCCGGCGGCGGCAGCAGGATTTCACCGCCAGGCTGGAACATGCACGAGGCTGGCTTCATGAAGCTCCCTGGCTCTTCGGGTTGCGCGGCATCGATGTCCTCGGCGTGGGTTTTGTAGTTGAGCCCGATGCACCAGATTTTGGGCGGGACATCGTATGGAAGGCATGGCTCGACATCGGAGAGCGGGATCGGGCGCACGCCGACTGTCGGAATCTGCCGGATTTCGGCGCGGATGATCTCGAGAAGACTGTTCGGGATGTGAAGATCGTGCTTCGAGTTAATTTCGAGAACAGGGGCGAGACCGTCGGGTGTCAGGACGCCGGCGTGGTTCTTGCCCGCATAGCGGAAAGTCATCAGGCGCATGAGTCGCCATCATACAATGGGGTCATGAGCGCACCGATTGCGAGTGGTCCGGTCGAGTTGTTTTCACGGGTCGACAATGAGACGGTTGAGCAGGCCGCATTGCGGGCCGGCGTGATCACGACGACTCTCGACAGCGTGATCAACTGGGGCCGCAAGAATTCCATCTGGCCGATGGCGTTCGGGCTGGCGTGCTGCGCGATCGAGATGATGTCGATGAGCGCCTCTCGCTTCGACATTTCCCGTTTCGGCGCCGAGGTGTTTCGCGGATCGCCGCGGCAGAGCGATCTGATGATCATTGCTGGCCGGGTATCGAACAAGATGGCGCCGGTGATCCGGCATTTGTATCAACAAATGCCTGAGCCGCGCTGGGTGATCTCGATGGGGGCTTGCGCGACTTCGACGGGCGTGTTCAATAACTATGCGCTGGTGCCGGTGAATCAGGTGATTCCGGTGGATGTATTTGTGCCGGGATGTCCGCCGCGGCCGGAACAGCTGATCCACGCGATCATGATGCTGCAGAAAAAGATCGGGGCTTCGTCGGGCGCGTTTAAACAGGCTCTCAACCTGGCGTAAGCGGTTATCTCGCGCCATTTTCGAGACTATTGAGGCGGAATACTTCGCGCGGGGATTGACTTTTATTTCCGCGCGGTAGATATTCTCCCTTATGTCTTCAGACGGCGAACCGAGAGCATTTGAAAACGTCGCAGCCGAAGAGCTGAGAGTACTTCGCGGGCCGGAGGGCGGCCCGCCTTTATCCGCCTTATGTATTTCGGGCGGGGGTATTCGCAGCGCCACGTTTGCGCTGGGCGCGTTGCAGGCCCTGGCCGAGCATGGCGTACTGGCGGAGTTCGACTACCTCTCGACTGTCTCGGGCGGTGGCTACGTTGGCGCCTGGCTCACCAGTTGGAAGGAGCGCGCAGGCGGGCTGGACAAGATCCTGCCCAGGCTGGTCCCGGGAGCGCCATTGCCCGGGCCTGACGACATCGACCCGATTGAACACCTGCGCGAATTCAACAACTACCTTTCGCCGAAGCTCGGCTTTTTCTCAGCCGACACATGGACGCTCGCGGCCACCGTTACGCGGAACATGATGTTGAACTGGCTGGTCCTCGTGCCGATGTTGATGGCACCGCTGATGCTCCCGCGGTTGATTCTCGCCCTTGGGCTTCTCAAAGATACGCATCAATTCACCATGCCACCCGCGCTCGGTTACGCGCTGGCGATTCTGGGCGGGTTTCTTTTCGCGACCGCCATTTTCAATACGATGCGGTATCTTCCGGGCGTGGGCGGGCAAGAGCACACCGAGAGGAAATTTCTCGCATGGTGTCTGGCGCCGATGATATTGGCGGCGCTGACGTCGATGATTTACGACTCCTGGTTCGATCCTGGCAGCACTGACCTCGGTCCGCCGCCCAGATATGTATATACCCTGATCTGGATCACCGGTTCCTGTGCGGCTGGATGGCTCGCCTATGTCGTTTTCTGCGTGAAAGGCCTCGCGGCCAGGTTCCGCGCGCTATCCAGCCCGTTGAGCCTCGCGATCGTCCTCACAGGGGTGAGTACTGCCAGCGCGGAATGGCTGCTGGTGGCGAAGAGCGATCAGATCCAGCACTGGTCGACCTACATTACGATCGGACCTCCTGCGCTTCTTCTTGCTTTCATGTTTGCAGGGAGCCTTTACGTGGGTCTGACGAGCCGCGCGCTCGGCGACGAGGACCGCGAGTGGCTGGCGCGCGGCGCAGCCTGGACGCTCCTGTTTGTGGTTGCCTGGACAGGAATTTGTGGTCTCGTGTTGATCGTTCCGAGGTGGATTTTCTCGCTTGGCGCCTGGCTCGAATCCAGTATTGCGGCAGCGGGCGGTCTTGCGGGATGGGTGTGCGCTCTCTCCGGATTTGGCTCCCGCTCCGTCCCGGGAGATGACCCCAATCAGGCCAAACCTTCAATAAAAGCCAAGTTGCTGGATCTGGCGGCAAAACTCGCCGCACCCGTTTTTGTTGTCGTTTTCCTGGCCGGGCTTTCAATTCTCACGAACTGGATGATGGCCGCCGCTCACCTCATCGACGTGGACTGGACCCACCACGAAGACGTTCTCGATTTTACCCGCGCGGAATATACGGCCGGTATGGCGCTCGTGTTCATGGCCGCCACCTGGATCGCCGCGCACTATATCAACATCAACAAGTTTTCGCTGCATGCCATGTATCGCAGCCGGCTGATTCGCGCATACCTGGGGGCCTCGAACAGCCATGCGACTGCGGATGAGTTCATCGGATTCACCCAGACCGACAACATCCAGATGGCAACGTTGACCCCCACACTCAAGCCATTTCATGTGGTCAATATCACGCTCAACCTCGTTGGGGGAAAGCGGCTGGCCTGGCAGCAGCGAAAAGCGGAGTCGTTCACGGTGAGCGCTTTGCACAGCGGCAGCGCAGGGCTTGGCTATCGGTCTTCGGGTGAGTACGGAGGACCGGCGGGAATCTCGCTGGGCACGGCCATCACGATCTCAGGCGCGGCGGCGAGCCCAAGCATGGGATATCACTCCTCCGGCGTGATCGGCTTCATCATGACGCTGTTCAATGCGCGGCTGGGTGCGTGGCTGGGAAATCCCGGAGCGGCGGGGAAGCACACGTGGCGTAAAGAAGGCCCGAGCTCGGCTGTCGGGTCGCTGGTGAAGGAGGCGTTCGGATTGACGAATGACACGAGCGCTTACGTCTATTTGTCGGACGGCGGGCACTTCGAGAATCTCGGTCTCTACGAGATGGTGAGGCGGGGTTGCAAACGGATCGTGGTGCTGGATTCGGGGTGCGATCCGGCGTTCATTTATGAGGACCTCGGGAACGCGCTGCGCAAGATCCGGATCGACATGGGGATCTCGATCGATTTCGAAGATGCAATGCTCAGGCCTTTGCGGGAAAAGAAGAAGCGCTGCGCGATCGCGAAGATCCGTTATGTGCCGGGGAAGCCGGCGGAGGACGGCACTCTGATTTACATCAAGCCGATGGTAATCGACAATGAGCCGCCCGATGTGGCCACCTATCATGCCTCGCATAAGGATTTTCCACATCAGGGAACCGGGGACCAGTGGTACGACGAGTCGCAGACGGAGAGCTACCGGATGCTCGGCCTGTTTACTCTCCGGGAGATGTGCGCCGGGTGGGACCGGAAGGGCGGATTAAGCGGGATGTCCGATCATCTTGGGGCGAAGTATCTTGGGGACCTGAAAACCATGGCGACGTCGGCGGGGAGTTGAACTGCTCCCCGGGATCATTGTTCAGGAGTAGATGTCGAATGGGCGGTGGTTGGTAGTTCGCGACGCACGGCGTCGAGTACTCCATTTACGAAGTGAACCGATTCCTCGCCGGAGAAGCGGCGGGCGAGTTCCAGCGCTTCATCGATGATCACGGCTGGCGGGGTGTCGGTGCGCAGCATCTCGTACACGGCGATCCGCAGGATGTTGCGATCCACTACCGGCATGCGTTCGAGCCGCCAGTTCGATGCGTTGCGAGTGATGCGCTCATCCACGCCGGGCAGTTCTTCGATCACGCCGCAAAGAAGCGTTTCGGCGAATTCATCGGGCCGGGGCTTCGCGAGTGTGTCTTCGCTGATCAGCAGAGATTGATAATATCCGCGCAGAATTTCGTCGAGCGGAGTGCGGCGGAGGTCCCACTGGAAAAGCAGTTGAAGAGCCTGCTGGCGTGCGCGGTGCCGGGCCATTATGCTCTCAGATCCCGCAGCAGGTTTGCCATTTCGATTGCGGTCATGGCAGCGTCGAAGCCTTTGTTGCCGTCTTTGCCGCCGGCGCGGTCGATGGCCTGTTGCGCGGTGTCGGTGGTGAGAACGCCGAAGGCGACAGGGATCCCGGTCGCGTTCGATGCGTCGGAAATCCCGCGGGCGGCTTCTCCGGCCACGTAGTCGAAATGAGGCGTGCCACCGCGGATGACGGCGCCGAGGCAGATAATGGCGTCGGGTTTTTGGTGAGTGGCGATGGTGCGTGCGGCGATCGAAAGTTCCCAGGCGCCGGGGACGTGCACGACCTGGACATTATTCATATCGGCGCCATGCTGTTCGAACGCGCTCAGAGCGCCGGTGAGCAACGGGGTGGTGACGAAGCTGTTGAAGCGGCTGACGACGACGGCGAAACGCAGACCCGCGGCGCTGAGGTTAGTGTCGAAGCTCTGGTTGGCGGACTGACTCATCGTTTACTGGTCTTCGCTTCGCTCATTGTTTTCTGATCTTCGCTTCGCTCATCGGCCTGTGAAAGCAGCCTTTCTTTTTTCCAGAAAAGCTTGCGTACCTTCGCGGCGATCTTCCGATGCGGCGGTTAATCCGAAGGCCAGGGACTCGAAACGCAGGCCCGATTGCAAATCCCCGTTGAGCCCGGCGTCCACGGCTTCCATCGTTAGAGCTACGGCGAGCGGCCCGTTGGCGATCACTTTATGCGCCCATTTTTTCGCGGTGGCGATCAGTTCGCTCGGCGAGGTCACTGCGTTTACGAGTCCGATGCGGTACGCTTCCGCCGCGTCGATCGAGTCTCCGGAAAGCAGAAGATCGAGCGCGCGGCCGCGTCCGACGAGGCGAGGCAGGCGTTGCGTCGCGCCGTACCCGGGGACGATCCCCAGCTTTACTTCAGGCTGCCCAAGTTGCGCATTGTCAGAAGCGATGCGGATCGTGCAACACATCGCCAGTTCGAGGCCTCCACCGAGGGCGTACCCGTTGATGGCGGCGACGGAGGGTTTCCGCATGATTTCGAGAGTGCGGAAAATCTCCTGACCGCGGCGGGACATTCGCTCCGCTTCCAGGGCATCGAGGGCCGCGATCTCGCCGATATCGGCTCCGGCCACGAAGGCTTTATCGCCCGCCCCGGTCAGAATCAGGGCCTTCACGGACTCGTCTTCATGCGCCATCAGAAACGCTTCGCCGAGCTCGGAAATCACGGTCTGATTCAGCGCATTCCGCTTCTCGGGCCGGTTGATCGTGATGAGGGCAAGCCCGTCCGCATCCGGCTCGAAAGAGAGGAACTGAAAGGACATATGGGATAATCGGGATTCACCCCAATCTTACCGCATGGTCCCGGATTTCATTAGGAATTTCTCTATAATTGCGCACATCGACCACGGCAAGAGTACGCTCGCCGACAGACTTTTGGAGACTACCGGCGCACTTTCTCAGCGCGAAATGATGGCCCAGGTGCTCGACACGATGGACCTCGAACGCGAGCGCGGCATCACCATCAAAGCCCACGCTGTAAGGCTCGATTACAAAGCCGAAGATGGCAACTGGTATCAGCTGAATCTGATCGACACGCCGGGGCACGTCGATTTTTCTTACGAGGTGTCGCGCAGTCTGCAGGCGTGCGAAGGCGCGCTGCTGGTGGTGGATGCGTCGCAGGGCGTCGAGGCGCAGACTCTCGCCAATACTTATCTCGCCCTGCACCATAATCTCGAAATAATTCCGGTCATTAACAAGATCGACCTGCCGGCGGCGGAGCCGGAGCGTATTCGCGAGCAGATAGAGGATGTGATCGGCCTTGATGCGAGCGACGCGATTCTTTGCAGCGCGAAGCAGGGGATTGGGATTCACGAAACGCTGGAAGCGATCGTGAAGCGCGTGCCGCCGCCACGCGGAAATCCGGAAGCGCCGCTGCGGGCGCTGATTTTCGACTCCTGGTTCGATCCCTATCGCGGCGTTATTATTCTGGCGCGCATCGTGGACGGGAAGATCGCGATGGGTCAGAAGATCCGGTTGTGGTCGAACGGTGAGCAGTTCGATGTGGAAGGCCTGGGCTATCAATCGCCGAAGGCCATTCCTCTGCCGGAACTGGTCGCGGGCGAAGTCGGCTTTATCTACGCGAACATCAAGAACGTCGGGGACGCGAAGATCGGCGACACGATTACGGATGCCGTGAATCCCGCTGCAGAGGCGCTGCCCGGTTTCGAAGAGATCAAGGCGATGGTGTTCGCGGGACTGTATCCGGTCGAGTCGCACGAGCACGGATTGCTGCGGGACGCGCTCGAAAAGCTGCGCCTCAACGACAGCGCCATGAGCTTCGAACCGGAGAATTCGGTCGCGCTCGGCTTCGGGTTCCGCTGTGGATTCCTCGGGCTGCTGCATCTCGAAATCGTGCAGGAACGGCTGGAGCGCGAATTCAACATCGACCTGATCACGACGGCGCCGGGCGTTCGTTACCGCGTCACCAACACGAAGAATGAGATCCTGGAGATCGATAATCCGACGAAGTTTCCGAATCCGTCGGAGATCGCGAAAATCGAGGAGCCGATTATCGATGCGACCGTGATTACGCGCGAAGAGTATATCGGCGGCATTCTGGCGCTGATGGAAGACAAGCGCGGGGTGCAGAAGAAGTTCGAATACATCGGGTCGGGGCGCGTGATGCTGCTTTATGAGATGCCTCTGAACGAAATCGTGCTCGATTTTTACGACCGGCTGAAGAGCGCGTCGCGCGGGTATGCGTCGCTTGACTACCATTTGTCGGGTTTTCGCGTCTCGCCGATGGTGCGGCTCGATGTTGTGATTGCGGGCGAGCCGGTGGATGCGCTTTCGATGATTGTGCATCGCGACTTCGCCTACGAGCGCGGCAAGACTCTGATCGAGCGGATGCGGAAGCTGATTCCGCGGCAGATGTTCGAGATCGCGTTGCAGGCCGCGATCGGCACGAAGATCATCGCGCGCGAGACGATTTCCGCAATGCGGAAGAATGTCATTGCGAAGTGTTACGGCGGGGATATCAGCCGCAAACGCAAGCTGCTCGAAAAACAGAAGGAAGGCAAGAAGCGGATGAAGCGCGTGGGGCGCGTGGACATTCCGCAGGAGGCGTTTCTTGCCGTGCTGAAGGTGGGGGACTCCGGTCCGGAGGATTAGCCTCGCTATAGCTGGCGGCAAGCGCTGACTGACCGTTGCGCTCGTAAAATCAAAGGGGCGGCCCAGGCGCTAGACTGGTGACAGATGGTCAGAAAATTAGTTGTGGCGTTTCTGCTTATGGGTCTTGTTACCCTCGCGCTCGGGCAGAAGAAGAGTAAAGCGCCGCAGGAGAAATCAGTCAGCGGTATCGTGACCGACGCGAACGGCGCTCCGGTGCCGGGCGCCGTCGTTCAGCTCAAGGATACAAAGACACTGCAGGTACGGTCGTTCATTGCGAAAGAAATGGGCGAGTATACCTTCCAGGGCTTGTCGACTGATGTGGATTACGAGCTCAAGGCCGAGTCGAAGGGACGATCCAGCGCGACGCGAACGCTGAGCTCGTTCGACAGCCATCCCGAGGCCAGGATCAATCTCCAGTTGAAGTAGTGCCGGGCGTGACGCTGCGCAACAACGAGCCGGACGAAGCGCTGTTCGA
>DATAZF010000096.1:0-13800 GCA_036272235.1 Bryobacteraceae bacterium
TCTTTGCTCTCGCGGTACTTATGATCCGGATGTCCGAGGGCGAGCAGCACCAGATCGCGGTCCATTCCAACAAGCGCACGTTTCTCGGAGATGGCTTTCTTCACTTCCGGCGGCAATGTCTCCGTATAAATCTGCGTGGCAGACCGTTTATCGAAGTCGAGCACAGGGGCGAGCATCTTCTTGACGTCCACCGCCGTCAGATTCTCCATCGGTTTGTGGAAATTGAGCTGGATATAAGTGCCGGTAGCGGCGCTCGAATTGCTGTTGTTGCCGATCGGGGCCACGCCGCCGATGCCGGCCTGCACATGGTCGTACCAGTGCCCGCCGCTTTTCAATCCGTTGTTGATTTCGAGGAGGATGTGGTCGCCATCCAGAGTCACCTTCGTGACCTGCACCTTATCGCCGAGCCGCGCCGCCGGACCCATCGATTTGGCGGCATCCTGCCAGACATTCTTGTCGTAGGTCCCGTCGGCATTGAACTCCAGAGGCTTCTTTGACCGCGGCAGCATCGTCCTGGCGTCGGCGTATTCGGCAGTCAGATCGCGCACAAGAGCGATTTTTTCGTCTTCGGTCAGTTTGTCGCCCGCGTGCAGCACGCCGGCTTCGGAATAAGAAATCGAAACGACCGTCAAGGCGCAGACTACGATTCCTCTGGCTCGCCATCGAGGAGATACGCGAACCCTTTGCGTATCGGTACTATTCGCACCACCGCGAACAGGATCACCAGCACCACCGTGGCGAGCAGGCTGGCTTCCGGACCGTAGTCGCCGCCGCTCCAAAGTTTTCCGGCTTTCCATACGAGTTGATAGCCTACCACTTGTATTGTAAATCCGCTGAGCTCCACCCCAAGGAACGGAAGCGTGGCATTCCAGCCAAAATGCAGGCCGATCGGCAGCCACAAATCGTGAGATCGCAGCAACGCCATCCCGAAAAGAACGCCGAATCCCGCCGTGTTGGCCATGCTTAGCGGCGTGGCTCCGGGATTAAAACCATGCAGCAGACCAAAAAGTATGCCGATTCCGACGATGGAAATCCAGGCGCCGTAGCCTCGCATCAGGAACTGCAGCGGAAAGCCGCGGAACGCGATCTCTTCACCCGCCGCTCCGCAGAAGAGCAATGCCAGGGTGAACAGCGCCACGCGCGGCGAAAAATCCGTGCCCTGCACGCGCTCGAAGTGAGCCATCCCGGCCAATACCGGCGCTGCGATCAGCAGCACGGCTCCCGCGGCGCCGACCGCGAGGCCCGTCAGCAGATTTCGCCCTGTGCCGGCCCGCCAGTAGAGACCGAGATCGCTGAGCTTGCGGGATTCGAAAATCGCCATGGCGAGCGCTCCCAGCAGCGAGGCCGCAATAAGCGGGGGCAGTGTCTGGGCTACCATCTCGCGGCCCAAAAACTGAGCCACCGTCGCGATCAGGTTGAGCACGACGTAGTATCCGAACGCGAACAACCCGGCTCCGAGCAGCGGCCGGAACGGGTCGGGCTGCTTGCTTAATGTGTTCAACGCACCTGAACTCCGCGGCGCGCCACCTTCGCGTTAAGCACCTCGGCGCCGGCCCCCGCGATTACACCAGCGACACGCTCTTTCGCGCCCGGCGCGACGAGAAATACAACGCAACCACCGCCACCCGCCCCACACGCCTTGGCGCCGATACTTCCCGCGCGCCGCGTTGCGGAGACGAGCTGATCGATCAGAGTTGTCGTTATGCCGGGCGCGTTTCTGCGGCGCGCCGCCCATTCTTCACGCATCAGCCGGCCGGCTTCGTCCCAGTCGTTCCGCTCCACCGCCAACCTCATCGCAATCGCCAAAATCGCGATGCGGTCGAAGTTGCGATGAATGGCCTTATCGCCGTCGATGTGGCCCTTCATCACTTCCCAGTTATTGATGCCGGAGTTGCGCGGCGCCCCGGTGTACGCCAGGACAAAGCGCTGATCCAGCATCTCGGCGTCCACCGCCAGATTCTTCCGGACAATCCCCGCCGGACCCGGTTCGATCGCCGAAACCCCTCCGTACATGGCGGGATAATAATCCTGTGAACCGGTCGGCACGCGGATTACCTGCGCTTCCACATTCTGCGCCACCTCGCGTATCTTTTCGAGGCTGAAGCCGCGGCCGGTCACTTTGTTCAAGGCGGAAGCGACCGCAATCATAAGCGCCGACGAGCCGGATATTCCCGCGCCCGCGGGAGCCTCGGAAGCCGACTCGACGGTCAGGCCCGTCTTCGGTTCGAAGAACCGCACCAGCAGCGCGAGGAGCGGCAGCCGATAGCGTTTTGCCCGGTAAAGCGCCTCGAACGATGCGAAGATTTCTTCTCTGCCGAGATCCCGCGACCGCAGCACGATTTTCGAATCGCCACGCGTTTCAATTTCGCAGGAAGTGTGGCGATCCACCGCGAAATTCACCGTCACGACCTTGTCGTGAAACAGGTACAAAGGCCAGATGTCGAGCGTTGCTCCCGCCAGATCGACGCGGCAGGGCGCTTTAGCGAATACGCGCATTGTTGATCGTGTCGGGAAAAGAAGTTACGAACATAGCATAGGAGCGCGGAGGCATCGGAGCCACCAAATACCGGCATGAACCCTCCGCCCCTTCCCTTGCGTCCAACGAGTTGTGATTGCCGTTGCCGATCTCGCGCAAGCCCGCCGTTTCGCACCTTTACTATGGAATCGCTATACCGAGGACCTGAAACGCAGCGTCGCCGAAGCGCCGCACCGCCCTCATCCAGAAGTCTGGCCCGCCGCCGGCCTGCACGCGGCGTGGCTTGGGCACAGCACGGTGCTTCTTCATATCGATGGCTTCCGGATCCTCACCGATCCGGTTTTCAGCACGCGCATTGGCCTCGGCCTGGGCCCATTTACCCTTGGAATCAAGCGCCTCGTTGCGCCCGCGCTGATCGCCGGGCAAATGGAGCCGCCGGATTTGATCCTTCTCTCTCACGCGCACATGGATCATTTCGACCTGCCCAGTCTGCGCGCGCTCGAATCCCGCAAGACGCGCGTCATCACCGCCGCGCACACGGAGGACCTGTTGCGCACCAAAGGCTATCGCCGCGTGGACCAGCTCGGCTGGGGTGACATGACGCAGCAGGGCGACATCTGTATCCGCGCCGTCGAGGTGAATCACTGGGGCGCCCGAATGCGGTCGGACACCCATCGCGGCTTCAATGGATATCTGATCGAGACGCCACGCTACCGCGTTCTCTTCGGTGGCGATACGGCGATGACGGAAGCTTTCCGGAGAGTGCGCTCTTCGCGTCCGGTGGATCTTGCGATCATGCCGATCGGCGCTTACAACCCCTGGATCCATGCGCACTGCACTCCCGAGCAGGCGTTGCAGATGGCGAACGACGCGGGCGCCGACCGGATTCTGCCCGTTCACCACCAGACATTCCAGCTCAGCAGCGAGCCGAGCCTCGAACCGATCGAGCGATTGTCGGCGGCGCTCGGCGGAACTCGGGAGCGCCTGGCACTCACGGAAATCGGCCACGAATTCCACCTTGTTTGATGCGGGGTTTTATGTGGCACCGGCGAGCCTGCCGCCGGCGTCCGCGGGGCCGAGTGGCAAGCCTGTGTTACAAAGAAAACTCTCTCTCCGAATGACTTTCCCCCGATGACGTTTGCCCAATGACGTGGAGCGGCAACGCGCAACGCGCGACAATCGCGGCCTATTTCGCCGTACTGGCAGCCATGTATGGCGTCGCTTGGTTTCTGCCCGCCATCGCTCTCGACCATGACGCCGCCGTCAACCTTGTAACCGCGAAGGCCATCGCAGCGGGGCATGGTTACGTTATCGATAGTCTTCCGCGGCCCATTCCGCAAACGCAGGTGCCGCCTTTCTTCCCCGCCGTCCTGGCGTTGTTCACGCTGATCTCGCAGAACACGCTGTGGCTGAAACTCCTGCCGCTGGCTGCCTCCGTCGCCTGGCTCGGGCTTACTTATCGTCTGCTGTTGAGGATGGGCGCATCGAAAAATGGCGCGATGCTGCTCGCCGGGCTCACCGCAGCCTCGCACGCCGTTATTTTTCTAAGCACGAACCTGCTGCCGGAATCGCTCTTCGCGCTGCTCGTGGCCGCATCCCTTCTTGCACTGTTGAGCGAACGAGCGCTGCTTGCCGGTCTCCTGGCAGGCCTGGCCACGCTGACTCAAAGCGCGGGCGTCGCGCTGATTGCCGCCTGCGTCCTTACACTCCTCGTGCGGCGCCGCTTTCGGGGGGCCGCGACGCTTGCCGTCGCCGCCACCCTGATCGTTGCGCCGTGGTTTGGATGGTCCCTCGCTCACCTGACCCACGACGCCCCGTCGGCCGCGGCCCTGGCGACGACCACGCAATCGGCTGCCTGGATTTTCACGGGGCTGGCCGCCAACGAAAAAGCGGTGGTTTTAGGCGCTAATTTCGTGTCGGTGTTCGCCAGCCCGGTGGCGCTGCTGACCGGTTTCACCAGCGTCTCCTCGATCATCGGCACAGTGTTGCTTCTTGGCGGAAGCTTATTCGTCAGGCGGCAGACGGTGCCCGATCTGTTCCTGCTTTTCTATTCCCTCATCCTCTTGTGCCACGTCTCGCGGCCCGAGCTCTCGATCGCACCGGTGCTCCCTCTGTTCCTCTGGATCGTCTGGCGGGCGCTCCGCCTGGTGAAATCCCGCGAACTGCTGGCTGCAATTGTCCTGATCGTCGCCTTGATCCCTTTTTTTCCGGACTATACCCGCATCCAACAGGCCCGCACAGCCGGAAATATTTCGACTGTGCCCGAGCCCGCCAACAACTGGTATGAGATGCGAAAAGTGTTAGCCTTCGCGCGCAGCGGGACCGCCCCCGAGAGCGTCTTCCTTTCCAATCAGGATGGCCCCACATATCTGAGCACCGGAAGGAAGACAACACGCGGATTCGCGGTCAGCGCCTTTGAGATGTTCTATGCGCCGCGTCCGCTACTCGTCACGCCGGACCAGCTCTCGCGAACCATTCTCGACGACCAGGTGAGCTATCTGCTGGTTACTCCCGACCGCGGCCTGCCTGAATCGGCATCTTTCCACCGAAGCGTGGAAGCGCTCGAGCGCGGTGGGGTGATCGAGCCGGTGAGCATTCCCGGGGCCGCACGCGATTACGGCTTGTTCCGTGTGGCGCGCGCCAACCAATAATCCCGTCCGTTAACCGTAGTTACTACTCGGGAAGCAACCAATGTGCACTACCGGCCCGGCGGCCTGGCCGATATTCTGAGCTTGATCGTCACGAGTGTATGGCAACTACGGTTCAGGTCCCGGCTACCCTGGACGCCTCGCGCGAACGCCCTGCCCTGACGGAAGCGGCCGTGCGATGGGCGCCCGCCCGCATAGCCCTCGCCCTCACCTGCGGCCTGCGCGTCTTTTATGGGCTCCTGGCAGCGTTTCTTGCGCCCTGGCTGCAACTTGATCCAGGTCTGATCAAAGGCAACAACCTCACAGGCCATCTTATGAGCAGGGAGCTGCATCCGGTCCTTTATGCATTTCTCGGCGTTTGGGAACGTTTCGACACGCTCTGGTACATCCAGATTGCCCACCACGGATATACGACACCGATGGCCACCGTGTTCTATCCGCTCTATCCCGCCCTGATCCGCGCCGCTTTTTTCGTGACTCGTTCCGACCTTGCGGCTGCGCTTCTGATTTCGACGCTCGCGTCATTCTTTCTCTTCCGGGGCGCTCTCCGGCTGTTTGAGCTGGACCACACTCCCGCGGCCGCGCTTCGCGCCGTCCTGCTCTGGGCCGTGTGGCCCGCCTCTTTCAGTTTCTTCGCCGGCTATCCGGATTCGCTGCTGTGCGCCTGCATCGTCTGGTCGCTCTACTTCGCGCGCGCCAGCCGCTGGCTTCCGGCCGGAGTGCTCGGCCTCGCCGCCGGATTTACTAAAGTGCTCGGATGTTTCCTGGCCCTGCCTTTCCTTTGGATCGCGTGGAAGCGCAAAGATCGCAGAGGCATCGCGGCAGCCGTCCTCTCCGTAGCGGGCGTGGCTGGTTTTCAGGCATGGCTCGCGCTCACGGATTTCGCATCCACCGCACAGACTTACCACACCTATTGGGCGACCTCAACCGCGGCCCCGTGGACCACGCTCCTGCAGGCTGTTTCCATCACCATCCGAACCGGGAATCGCCTGCTGCTGATGAATTTAACCGTCTTTGTGGCCGTGGCCCTAGCAACCCTGATGCGGGATGTTCGATTCGAATACAAACTTTTCACCGTGGCCGCGCTGTGCCTGTTTCTCACGAAGCACACACAGCCCCTGCTGCAAAGCACCACGCGCTACTCGTTGAGCATATTCGCCGCCTGGCCGGTTTTGTCGGCAAAGCTCGGCTCCGGTCTGCCCTTCGCCGTCATCGCGATGCTCGCCTTCATCCTCAACCTTCTGTTGTTTTGGACATTCCTCAGCTGGGGCCTCGCTGTATGAGCCGCACCGCCGTCGCCGCTCCCACAAGTACGTTCCTCGAGACCGACCATGCCGCGGCGTCCGCCCAGAGCGAGCGCAGGTGGATCCTGGCGATGGGGGCAATGGTCGTCCTGCAGCTCTGGTTCGGAATGATCGCTACCAGTTTCTGGCTGGATGAAACCGGCACCTGGTGGATCGTGAAAGACGGACCGGGTGAAGCGATCCAACGGGCTTTTTCATGGAGTGGACAATCGCCGCTTTTCTACCTCATCGAATGGGCGGCAGGGCGCCTTTTCGGACTCAACGAGATTTCTCTGCGGATTCCCTCCGTGCTCGCCATGGCCGCCGCGACATTCTTTCTGTATCGCATCGCCGAACGCTTGTATGACCGGGCGAGCGCCCCGGTCGTCGCATTTGTCTTCTTATGCGCAGCATCGTTCTTTGCCGTCGATGCCCGGCCCTATGCGCTGGCGATACTTTGCCTGACCGTTGCCACGTGGGCGCTTCTCCGCTGGCTGGATTCCGCCCGCCCGACTGACTGCGTTCTCTTCATCGCCGCCGGGGCGCTGACCGTCTATTCGCACTGCATCCTGTCGCTGGGTCTCGCCGGCGGGATCATCTACGGGGTCGCTGTGCTGTGGCGGCAACGCAAGCGCCTTGCACATTTAATCCTCATGGTTTTGGCGATCGCCGTGATTTGTTTGCCCCTCATGCCGGAACTGCTTCGCTTTTACGCGACCCGGTCGTCACACACGTTTTCGGCCCGGCCCGGCGCGGGTGAGCTTCTAACAGGCTTGATCCCCGGCTCGCTCGCGGGTGCGCTGGTGCTGATTGTCTGGATCTGGATGGCCTTCCGCGGCGACACCGGCCAGAGAGGAAAATTCACGCGCCAGACGATGCTCCTCATCGGCTCATGGGCGCTGTTTGCACCTCTGTTCCTTGCGCTTCTCTCGGCCGGAACCGACATCCACCTTTTCGTGAGCCGTTACTACTCGTCAGCGCTGCCGGGGCAGGCGCTTCTCATCGGCGCACTGCTTTCCTCCATCCGACCCTCGGCTGTCCGCAAACTCCTGCTGGTCGCTTTGGCCGCAATGTCGATTTTCGGCCAGGGAAGGTTGACCCTGCGCAGCCATGGCAATGAGGACTGGAGCGCCGCCATGGAATTTGTGCGGCACGAAGCCGGCTCGCAGGCGCCGGTTCTTCTCGTCAGCGGATTCGCTGAAGCGGCCGACTTCGCGGACCTGCGCAAGCCCGCCCTCCGCGATATCCTTTTCGCCCCCGAGCTGATTTATGGCGAACCCGCGAGGAGTATCCGGCTGCCGCGTGGTTTTACCGCTCGCGACACCGCGGATATGGAGGCTGTAGTCAGGCAAATCGAGAACGAACCGCGCTTCTATCTGCTGACGGAAAATCCGGACCGCGGCTACGAGAACTGGCTGGCGGGCAGGCTCGCCTCGCGTTGCGGGTCCGGACCGATGGAGCAGACTTTCGGTTACATCTGGGTCACGCGATTTGTTTGCGAAAAGAAGTAAGCCGGCGCGCTTTGCTACTGTAGAACTTCAGGGCGGTTAGCTCAGCTGGTTAGAGCACCTCGTTTACACCGAGGGGGTCTGGGGTTCGAATCCCTAACCGCCCACCAAACTCAAGCCTGTCAGACGCGGTTATGATCCGGCCGCCATTGCTTTACTGCCTTCTTGATCGCATCGCGCGAAAGCCCTTCATCAGCCGCCTTCTTCGCAAGGTCAACAAACTCTCCGTCGGAAGCGAAACGCAGACCAATAATCTGATCGACCGTCAGGCGCGGATCGAGAACCCTGCCCGCCAGCACGTAATGGCGAAAATTTTCCTCCGTGCGGATGATACGGTCCTGGTTCTTCGTCGCGAAGCCCCGGATAAAGAAGAACATCATGAGTTCCCCAATGCTCAATAAAACGACGAGCACAATCATCGTGCGCCCTTGATCGTCGCCCATATGCTTGTAGAGGTTTATCAGGGACATGATGACCGCTACTACGACAAGCCCGAATAGAACGAAGTGAAACATTGGAACCAACCTCCCATGTTTCGCATAACTCTGCTGTTCCATGTTGCGGCCCTCCTTTGGCCTGATTGGTGATTATAGCCGCAAAATGTCCCGGTCAACGAGTTTAATATTCCGGATAATTAACGGGAAAGTATTTTCCAGTTATAATTCCGCGCCGCTGGTCGTCAGCGTCAATTGGCCATGTTTGACGCCTTTCGTGCTGATCAGAGCATCAGCGATCCTGTGGACAGCTTTTGCTTTGCCCTTTACCACCAGCACTTCCAGACAATTGTCGTGATCGAGATGAACATGCATCGTCGAAAGAATATTCCTGTGGTGATCGTGCTGCATGCCGATCAACTTTTCGTTGAGCATCCGGACATGGTGGTCGTATACCAGCGTCACGGTGCCAACTACATCCGCGTCGGGAGACTCCCACGACTTGTGAATCAACGTGTCGCGAATCAGGTCCCGGAACGCTTCCGAGCGGTTGGTGTAGCCTCGCTCCGCGATCAGCCGGTCGAATTTCCCTAAAAGCAAAGAATCTATCGCGACGCCAATCCGTGCGAGGCCACTCATGCGTACATATTACGGCAGGCTGGAACGGACGCCGCCTCGTCGCACGTTCTGCGCGAACGTGCTACTTTGAGAAAACGATTCGCCGACGAGAGCAACATGCACATTCCCGACGGATTCCTGAGCACACCGGTTTGGGCCACGATGGACGCCATCGCCGCCCCTTCGATTGCTTATATAGCGCGGCGCGCGCAACGCGAATTCGATGATCACCGGATCCCCCTGATGGGAGTCATGGGCGCTTTTATCTTCGCCGCCCAGATGATTAACTTCCCGGTCGGCAGCGGCACGAGCGGACATCTCGTCGGCGGCGCGCTTTTATCCTTCACGCTGGGGCCCGCGGCTGCGTCCATAGTCATGACCGCGATTCTCGCCACGCAGGCGCTCGTTTTTCAGGATGGAGGGTTGCTCGCGCTCGGCGCCAACGTATTCAATATGGCAATTGCCGGCGTGCTGGCGGGTTACTTGCCATGGGTATTGCTCCGCGGCCGCAAAGCGGGCGTCTTCCTGGGCGGCACGCTTTCGCTGCTGGTCAGCGCCTCTCTGGCCCTCGGCGAATTGTGGCGATCGGGCGTCCGCATGCCCGCATCGGTCCTCGCCATCTCGATTGCGCTGTTCACCGTTTCAGCCATCATTGAAGGAGCTATCACGCTTGCCGTTGTGCAGGCGCTCGAGCGGATCCAACCCGGCTTCATCCGCCAGCCGCGAGGTTTGGGTGGAAAGGGCTTTCGAGGAACGAGCGTGCTCGCGGGGGCGTCGCTGGCATTGGCCGCGGCGGGTATGTGGATCGCGTCGACCCGGCCGGATGGAATCGAAAAGCTTTCGCAGCAAATCGGACTCGCCTCGCATGCCAGGACTTTTCTTGCCTCGCCGCTGGCCGAATACAAGCTGCAACTGGTGTCGTCGCCCTTTCTCGCAAAGTCTCTCGCCGGACTCATCGGATTATTCGTCGTTTACATCGTTTGTCTCTGTGTAAGCCGCGTGCTGCTGGCTTCGCGCCCCGCGCCGGAGCAGGAAGCCGCCTGATTGCGCCACGCGCGCATTGAGCGCTGGAGCCGCGGCAATAGTCCGATTCACAAACGCCATGCCGCGGCGCGGATCCTCGCCACCGCGGGGTTGCTGCTTTCCATCGCCACTCTGCCACCAGCCGCGTACCGGGCTTATGTTTTGTACTTCGCACTGCTGCTGTTTACGGCGGCGGCGGCGCGCCTTCCCCCGCTGGCCATGGTGTGGACGGCGGCGGCCGTCCTGCCGTTTGCGCTGTGCTTTGCTCTCGCGACTGCGCTCGCCGGCGATTCGGGGCTGGCCGTGCGGCTCGTCATCCGGTCGTATTTGTCGTCCTTCGCCGCCTTGCTGCTCATCGCCACCACTCCGATGCCCGATCTCGTCGCGGGCCTCGAATGGTTGCGCGCCCCGCGCTTCCTGACGCAGGTGATGCAGTTTCTTTACCGTTATCTGATCGTGCTGATGGAAGAAGCCAACGCGATGCGGCAGGCAGGAGCGGCTCGTGCCGGGTCGTTGCGCGCCCTGCAGTTCCGCCAGGCGGCGGGCGCTGCCGGCGTGCTGTTTGCACGTTCGTATGCCCGCGCGGAAGCGATTCATCGCGCCATGCTCGCACGCGGCTTTGAAGGCCGCCTGCCGGGGTTCCGCCGAAAGCGGTTTACCTTCGCCGACGCAGGATTTCTGGCCATCGCGGCATCTCTCGTCGCCGGCGTTCGGGTGTTGTTATGGCGATCGTAGAGGTCCGCAATCTCCACTACACATACGAAGATGGAACCGCCGCCCTCAACGGTGTCGATTTCGATCTGGAACACGGCGCGACTGCGGCCCTGCTGGGCGCCAACGGCAGCGGGAAGACGACCTTCGTGCACCATTTGAACGGAATCCTCCGGGGCGCCGGTTCCGTGGTGATCGACGGCTTGCCGGTGACGGAAAAGAATCTCCGGGAAATCCGCCGGCGCGTTGGCCTGGTGTTTCAGGATTCCGACAATCAGCTTTTCATGCCCACGGTACTGGAAGATGTGGCTTTCGGTCCGCTGGCCGCCGGCGCCTCTGGCGCGGAAGCGGACGACCGGGCGCGCGCGGCTCTTGATCGCGTGGACTTGCTGGCCAAAGCGAACAAAGCCCCGTGGCATCTGAGCGCCGGAGAAAAGAAACGGGCGTCGATCGCCGGTATCCTCGCAACCGATGCGAAGTTACTCGTGCTCGATGAGCCAACCACATTTCTGGATCCGCCGGGACAACGCTCGCTGGCTGAGCTTCTCGCCGGACTGCCGCAGGCCAGCATCCTGGTGACCCACGACACCGCTTTCGCGAGGCGTCTGACCGGCGATGCGGCGTTCTTTCAAGACGGAAAGATAGTCGCCCGCGGCCCGATCGATGAAATTATCGGGACTTTCAATTGGTAATGGGCGCGGCTTATTCCGCTTTCCCTTTTCTTATTCCGCTTTCGCTCTTCTTATTCCGCTTTCGCTCTTCTTATTCCGCTTTCGCTCTTCCTACTCCGCTTTCGCTCTTCCTACTCCGCTTTCGCTTTGGCCTTGCGATGCTCCGCCCAGCGGCGCTTCTGCGCGGCGGCGATGCGCTTGCGTGCGGCTTCGCTGAGAACCCGTTTTCGCCGGGGTTGAGCTGACGTCTCCGCTACTGCAGCGGCGGGCGCGGAAGAATGAGCGGCCCGGCCTCCCAACTGCCGCCGGATATGATCGATCCTGGCCTGGATCTCGTCCCGCTCCCGCTCCAGATGATGCAGCGCGTATTCGAGTATTTCAGCGTTCTGATCTGATTTCCCTCTGGCCATGATTTCTCCCTCGCAAACTATATCATGGAAATAAGACAGGCAGTCAGATGGTAATAAGCCACTAACGCGGGGGAAAATAACCCAGTGCGATTTCTATTACAGCGAGTGACTCGCGCGTCGGTGCGGATCGACGGGAAGTTAGAAGCCGAAATCGGCGCGGGATTGCTCGTCTTCGTGGGCATAGCGGCCACGGATCTGCCCGCCAATGCCGACTATCTGGCGGACAAACTCATTCATCTTCGCATCTTTCCTGACGCCGACGGGCGTATGAATCGGAGCGCGCTTGACGTGAACGCCTCCATTCTCCTCGTCTCGCAATTCACCCTCTATGGGGATTGCAGGAAAGGCCGCCGGCCCGGTTTCGATGCTGCGGCCTCGCCGGATCGCGCTCGCGAGTTATATGAGTATGTCGTCAGGAAAGTCAGCGAGAAGGGGTTAGTTACTCGAACAGGCGTTTTCCAGGCTCATATGGAAGTCGAGCTTGTCAACGACGGTCCGGTTACTTTCCTTATTGAGAGTTAAGACTTATACGAAGGAAAGGCCGCGTTGGTTATACTGTTCGTTTCCCCGCATTTCCATGGCTCATTCCATTTCCTATCGGGACGCCGGCGTCAATATCGATGAAGCGGACCGCGCGGTCGGCGCAATCCGCACGATGGCGCGCGCCACCTTCACAAAGGGCGTGCTCACCGACATAGGGTCGTTCGGCGGCTGTTTTGCCCTTCCGAAAATGCGCCAGCCGGTTCTGGTGAGTTCGGTCGACGGCGTGGGCACCAAACTCAAAGTCGCGTTCGCCGCCGGACGCCACAACACGATCGGCGAAGATCTCGTGAACCACTGTGTAAACGATATCGCGGTGCAGGGCGCGAGGCCACTCTATTTCCTCGACTACCTCGCCGTCGGAAAGCTTGAGGCCGGCGTGGCCGCTCAGGTCGTCTCGGGAATCGCCCGCGGATGCGCCAACAACGGCTGTGCGCTGATTGGCGGCGAGACCGCCGAGATGCCGGGTATGTATCAGGATGGCGAATACGACCTTGCCGGAACCATCGTCGGTATCGTCGAAAAGTCGCGCATGCTCACCGGCGCAAAGGTCCGCAGCGGCGATATTCTGCTGGCGCTTCCATCAACCGGCCTGCATACCAATGGTTACTCGCTGGCGCGAAAGCTCCTGTTCGAGGTCGCAAAGTCGACTCTGGATTCCGAGCTCGCGGATCAGTTATTACAAGTGCACCGCAGTTACCTCAAAGCCATCCAGTCACTGCACAAAAACGATGCGATCGCCGCCGCCGCCCATATTACCGGCGGGGGAATCACCGATAACCTGCCGCGCGTGCTTCCGAAAGGGATGGCTGCGGTGATTGACACCGGCTCGTGGGAGGTCCCGGCCTTATTCGAAAAGCTGCGGACGATCGGCAACGTCCCCGAAGCCGACTGGCGCCGCACCTTCAATCTTGGAGTGGGAATGATCGTCGTGATACCGCAGCGCCTCGCAGATCGTGCCACCCGGCTGCTGAAGCGTGCCGGGGAGACGCCCTGGGTCATCGGAGAAGTCGTCCCGCAGCGCCGCGGCAAAGCGCGCGTGCAATACAACTAAGTGAGAACACTGTGCGCCTGGGCATCCTGATTTCCGGCCGTGGCTCCAATTTCGAAGCCATCGCCGACAGCATCGCGCGCCGCCAGCTCGATGCGGAGATCGCCATCGTCATCAGCAACCGGGCGAACGCCCCCGGGCTCGAAATCGCGCGCAGCCGCGGCATTCCGCTGCGTGTGATTTCATCGGCCGGGCTCGAGCGCGAGGCTTACGACAGGCTGCTGATCGAAGAGCTTCGCACCCACGAGGTCGATCTGGTCTGTCTCGCCGGCTTCATGCGTTTGCTGAGCGCCAGTATCATTCGCGCCTTTCCGGACCGCGTGCTGAACATCCACCCTTCCCTGCTGCCGGCCTTCGCCGGCCTTGACGCGCAAAGACAGGCTCTCGACTACGGCGCGAAGATCACCGGCTGTACCGTACACTTCGT
>DATAZF010000097.1:0-6739 GCA_036272235.1 Bryobacteraceae bacterium
GTTCGCGATATCTTTGTCGGCCACTCCGGGCAGACTGACTGTGCGCACGATCACTTCGCTGCGAGGCAGCAGCAACGTCGCCGCGAGGCGGGTCTCGCCCGTCCCTGCAACAAATTTTGCGAGCTCCGCGCCCCAATCGGCGGCTGGACGAGTCCGGAAATCCTGAATCACCGCGGTTGCAAGCAGTGTCGCTCGTGCCGGCCGCGCCCGCACAATCGCGACTGCGAGATTGCGTTCGTCGATTGCAATCCCGAGCCCTGTTCCGAATAACATCGCGCGCCGCCAGAAAGGCAGCGCCACGGCGGCCGGTACTACAGTTGCGCTCGGAATCTCCGCAACCGTGCTCATAGCGGACGCACGGCGGTCAGGCGGCTCAGCGTGCTCCTCATGCCCGGTCGTACCACCGCACTACATCGAATCCCGGCGGCCTTCCCGCGGCGTTGCCCACAAAGTAAAATTTCACAAGCGCCTCCATCGTGCGCCTGAGGTCCGACAACTTTCCATCCGCCTGTCGCAGTCGCGCGGTCACACGCAGCGTATACATGCTTTGACCGCCAAGGCGCAGCCGTAATCCCGCAGGTCCGAGCGATTGCACGAGATCGCCCAACTCTTTGTAATCGCGCACCGGGTGCTCCGCCCGGCTGCGCACAATCGTATCCACATCCGCCGGCGCCAGCCCGACCGCTTGCAGCGTCGCAGGCTGCGCCGTATTGATATCGACCGCGCCTGGACTGCCGTAAACGGAAACACAGTCGTGCAGACCTGCGTGTGAAGTTCCGAGCGAGCTTCCGTAATAAATGTCGGCGGTCATCCCTTTGACTAGCAGCAATTCCTCGTTCTCCTGAAAAGACGTGTGCCGCGGCAGAAAAGACGGCGACTGACCCAAATAAAACGAATCGAAAGGACTTGGTTGCAGCGGATCAGGCGGCGTCCGCCAGTCGAGGATAGCCGCCGCGATCTCCGCCGCGCGATCTTCGGCCACTCCTAGCGCCGCAAGAAGGCGCATGAGGTCCTCCGGGCGCGATGCGTTCAGGCTCAGCTTTGAGGCTTCCGGAATCACATCCACGTGAACGTCCGCGGACGGAAACTGCAGTTCCATAGATGGATTGCCGTACGCATAGTAAAGTGGCGCCCCGTCTTCGGTGCTGTAAGACTGGCCCCAGATCATATGCAGTGCCGCCCGTTCGATGGCCCCGCGCGCAACGAAATATGACCGCGCGTCGTCGATGTTGGTCTCGGTGCGTTCGGTTTCGCCGCGTACATTGTTGGCTACGGCCAGCCCGACTGCGGAAAGTGCCGCCGTGAGCCAGAGAACCATCAGCAGTGCCGAACCCCGTTGGCTACGCCGCCCGCCCCACCACCTCGCCGAAGCACCTCGGCTGGCAAAGCCAGGTGACAATTGGCGGTTTCGCCTGCCATTTCCGCGCAGGCTACTGAGTGTCCGCATATTGAGATCCCGGAAGGCGGTTTACTTTGAAGGGCACCGTCACAGCGCCGATGTGTAAATCCGACGTTCTGATACCCGTTCCGGCAGCGATCGGGACCATCTCGATCCGCACCGCCAGTGGCAGTCGCTGCAGTTGCACCCAATCCGGGCGCCAGCGTTGGAAGGGCGGATCCGGCAGCGGTTCGAGGTACGAAAAACGGCAATACGACAGGTGATCGGCCAGAACAAACGACCGCGGACCGGCCGCCGTGGGAACGAACCGGACGACCGGCATCCCCGCCGGGCCCTGCTCAATGGCCGCCACTTCCTGACCGGCCTGCTCCGGACCTGTATACGGCGTCTCGTTCACGATCAACCGCACCCCTTCGTTTTTCTCGCCAGGAATCACTTGAAGGGCGGCGATCTGCAGGCGCCCGCGCCACGCTTCCTCGATCGAATAAGAAGTTACGAAACGCATGCTCTGTTCTTCGGTTTGCAGAAATGTGATCGGATTTATTTCTTTCGGCTTTGGACGGTAGTTGGCCACCGAATAGACGAATCCATTGATCTCGTTCTCAATAATGCCCCGCGTATTCGACACGCGCCGATTCTCCACGAGCCGTTTGTCGGTCTTATCCATCGTGCTGAACCCAAGCCGCATCGCGACCAGCATGCCGACCGAAAGCAGGCTCAGGAGCGAAACGGCAATCAGAATCTCGACGAGCGTAACGCCCGCTTCCCGATGCTTCATGGCGTTGCCGGCATCGGGATTCGCATCGGCCGGTAGCTTTCGAGTTGAATGGTCCGGCGCGTTCCACTCATCGGCTGCCACCAGATTTCGAGCGCGATCCGCTGCAGGATCATCGTGCCGGACACCGCGCGCGGAGGCATTTCGAACGGCCGCAGAGCGACCCGCCATCCGCTCGCCAGGCCGCCCGACTGTTCGGGATCGAACTGCCCGTCCACCGATCCGTCGAACGGAAGATTCACATCGAGCACCAGCTCGTTCATTTTCGTGCGCGCGAGCATGGCGGCGCGATCGTAATCCGTGAGCCGTGCCGCATTCTTCACGGACTGCGAGAGCCCCGCGATCAATCCCGCCACCGCGATGCCCATAATCACCGTCGCGACAAGCACTTCGAGGAGCGTAAAACCGGCCCGGCTTTCCTTTGCGACGCACTTCGTCACTTCGATTCTTCCTCGCGGCGAATCTCGGGCACGCCCGTTGCCGGATCAATCCGCACCGACCGGCGCGAGCCTTTCTCGTTGCGCAACACGAGCGTAATTCGCGGAAACGTCCCACCCGGCTGGAGCAGAACGCGGCGTGGCTCTGCGCCCTCGATTGAGATCCCGGCGGGCATATGCAGGCTCCTCTCCGGTTTGTTCCCTGAGGCTGCAGTGAACACATCCACCTGATTTTCTTTGGGTGAAATGACGACAGCCGCCGCCACCTCACGCCGTTCCACCCTGTTCATCGCCGCTGTCAGAAAGCTTGCCGTCGATCCGGATGCCGACGACAGGCGAACGCTTGCGAGGCCCGACGTCAGTGCAGGGAACGACACACCCGCGATCACCGCGATGATCATCACGACGATCATCATCTCGATCAGCGTGACGCCGGCCCGGCGCGTTTTCATGCTCGTCCTCGTATTTTCAGCTCGGCCTTATTTCCAACTAACGATGTCGGCGTTCAAGTCCGTCCCGCCCGGTTGACCATCCGCGCCATAGGAAATCACGTCCGGTTCGTCGCCATGATCGCCGGGAAACTTGTACACATAGGCGTGCGCCCAAGGATCGGGCGCGAGATCTTTCTGCAAATACGGCCCGTGCCACTGCTCCACGCCGCTCGGTTGCGTCCGTAGCGCCGCCAGGCCCTGCTCCGTGGTCGGATAAGATCCCGTGTCGAGATGATACTGGCCCAGCGCCAGCCCGAAATTCTCAATCTGTTGCTTCGCCGCGACCACGCGCGCCTTGTCGCCCTGATTCAGGAGCCGCGGCCCCACGACCGCCGCGAAGACCGCGATGATCACCACAACCACGAGCATTTCGATCAGCGTGACGCCCGCGCGGGGATTCTTTGTTCTCTTCATACCGGTGTGCCTTCTCCTAAATTGCAACATCGTTGATGCTCGTAATCGCAATCAGCATACTCAGAACCAGCGCTCCGACGATCACCCCCATCACGAGGATGACGATCGGCTCGAAAATCGCCGTGAACCGCTTGATCGAAGCGCGAGTCTCTTCTTCATAAATATCCGCCATGCGGGCAAACATCACATCCAGTTTGCCGGTCTCTTCGCCGACCGTCAGCAGATGCGAGGCCAGCGGAGGAAACATTTTCGTTCGCGCCAGCGGCTGCGAGATCCCTTCGCCACGCTTCACCCCCTGGGCGACCTCTTTCAGCGAACCGGCCATCCGGCTGTTGAAAAGAATGCCGGCTGAAATGCTCAATGACTGCACCAGTGGCACGCTGTTTCCAACCAGAGTCGACATGGCGCGCGCGAAGCGCGAAGTCTCGGCCTTCTGCAGCGCGTCGCCCAGAATCGGGAGCTTCAGACGGTTCGTATCCCACCAGAACCTTCCCGCCGGCGTGCCGATGTAGAAACGAAAACCCGAGATTGCGCCCGTCAGCACCAGCGCGACGAGCCACCACCAGTCCTGCACAATGTGACTCGCCTGCAGCATGATCAGCGTGGGCAGCGGGATCTTCATCCGGCTGTCGTCGAAAATCGTCGCGAAGCGGGGCACGACGAAGTTCAGGATTACGAAGATCGACCCGACCCCCACCAGCGCCAGCAGCGACGGATAGATCATCGACGACACGATGTAGCTGCGCAGCTCATCGCGCGAGCGCTCAAATTCCGAGAGCCGCTCGAAGATCGTCCCGAGGCTTCCCGATGCCTCGCCCGCCCGCACCATGTTGATGAACAGTTCGGAAAAGTATGTCGGATGCAACGCCAGGGCATCGGCCAGCGACTTGCCGCCTTTGATCGAGCGAAGGATATCCAGCACGATGGCGCGGAACTGCTGCCGGGTGGTCAGTTCGCTTGTAATCGAAAGTGCGCGGTCGAGCGGCACGCCGGAATTCAGCAGCGTCGACAGCTCCTGCGTGAAGAAAAGAACGTCGCGGCGCCGCGCGTTGCTCAGCGACGGCATCTTGAGCGCCGCGGACTTTTTGTCTTCGAACCCTACGTAAACGGGCGTCAGCCCCTGGCGGATGAGCTCTCGCGCGACCGTCCTGCTGCTCTCGGCCGTGATAACGCCGGACCGCAGCTTGCCGTCAGCCGCCACCGCGCGATAGTGAAAGGTTGCGCTGGCCATTTACAGAATCACGTTTTCAATATGGCGCCGGCGATCTTTGTCGCGGGCGTACTTCGTGGGCAAGTTGAAGACCGGCGGCGACACAAAGGTCACGTCGATGCTAAAACTCCTGCGTGACACGAGTCACCTCTTCGGCTGTGGTTACACCCGTCTGCACTTTCATCCAGCCGTCTTCCCGCAGGCTCTTCATCCCGTTGCGCCGCGCCGCTTCCGTCAATCGCCCGGCGTCGGCGTTACCCATAATCAGGTGCCGCAGTTCCTCATTCAGCTCCATCAGCTCGAATATGCCCGCGCGCCCCTTGTAACCGGACCCGTTGCACGTCTCGCAGCCGCGCCCGTGGAAGGTTTCGATTTTCTCTCCGAAAGGTGAGAGCACATTACCGGCGCGCTCCCGGCAGCCCGCGCAAATCAACCGCACCAGCCGCTGGGCAAGGATCGCGACGACCGACGACGTGACGAGATAATTCTCCACGCCCATATCCATGAGCCGCGTCACTGCGCTCGGCGCATCGTTGGTGTGCAGGGTCGAGAAAACAAAATGCCCGGTCAACGCCGACCGGATCGCAATATCCGCCGTCTCCCGGTCACGAATTTCGCCCACCATGATCACGTCCGGATCCTGCCGGACAATATGCCGCAGCCCCGCCGCGAACGTCAGCCCGATCTGCGGATTCACATGGATCTGATTGATGCCATCCATCTGGTATTCAACCGGGTCTTCGATCGTAATGATCTTCTTATCCGGCAGATTGATGCGCTTCAGCGCGGAATAAAGCGTCGTCGACTTGCCGCTTCCGGTCGGTCCGGTCACCAGAAAGATTCCGTGAGGCAGGGACGTGAAATGCTCCATGCGCGCCAGCATGTGATCGTCAAAACCCAGCCGGCGCAAGTCGTAAAAATCCCCGGCCGAGCGGTCGAGAAGACGCATCACGATGCTCTCGCCGAACAGCGTCGGCAGCGTCGAAACGCGCAGATCCACCTCACGCCCCAGGATGCGGATTTTGATGCGCCCGTCCTGCGGCAGCCGGCGCTCGGCGATATTCAGCTTCGCCATCAGCTTCAGGCGCGAAGTGATCGCGGCTTTGAGCTCCCGCGGCGGCTGTTCCTGATTGAACAGCACGCCATCCACGCGGTAGCGGATGCGGAACTCCTTGTCGAACGGCTCGATGTGGATGTCGCTCGCCCGTTTCTCGATCGCCTGGGCGATCATGGCGTTCACGAGCCGGATAACCGGAGCCTCGCTTGCCATATCGCGCAGGTGTTCAAGATCTTCCTCGTCCCCAGTGCCGAATTCCGCCGCGGCAGTCTGCCGGTCGCCTTCGCTGTAATAGCGGTCGATCGCATCCAGAACGTCCTGCTCGTTCGCGAGCTGCGGATTGACTTCAAGCTTCGAAAAACTATGGACCGCGTTGATCGTCTCGAAGTCGAGCGGATCGGCCATCGCCAGCGTAAGCGAGCCTTCTTCGATAGCGACCGGAAAAATCAAGGACTGGCGCAGAAACCGCGGCGAAAGCCCTTCGAGCTCCGGAGCGGCTGCCGGCGGTCCCAATTGCGCGATCGGCAATCCCAGTTGTTCAGAGAGCGCGGTCAGCAGATCCCGCTGAGCCACGAAGCCCATATCGACCAGGATCCTCCCCAGCTTCTCGCCTCGTCGCTCTTTCTGCAGCTCGAGCGCGCGCTCGAGATCCTCGGCGGCGATGAGGCCCCGATGAATGAGAATTTGGCCGAGCGGGGGGGCGGCAGCAGTCAAACTAGCGTTCCTGCTCTTCGATGATGGCGCCGAGCTCCTGCTGGCTGGCGTGAGCGGTCTTCGCGCCCATCAGCTTCTGCCGTTCCGCGGTCATGAACACACGGTGCGGAAGGCCACGCGAATTTTCCCAGGAAAAGCTGTCGAGGATGGTCTCCATGGCCACGTGCTCGTTCGGAGGCAGACCTTCCAGAGTGCCGCTCACGTTCATCATCAGAGTCCGCATGGTTTCTTTCAGTTCCACA
>DATAZF010000098.1:0-3096 GCA_036272235.1 Bryobacteraceae bacterium
GCACAGGCATTGAGAACGGCGGGGTGTTCGATCGTGCTGGTAACAATATGCGTTTTCGCCCGCGCCGCGCTGCCGGTCTGGGCGCGCCGGGCGATGCCGAATATGGCGAGGTTGTCGGATTCCGTTCCGCCGCTGGTGAACACAATTTCACGCCCGTCGCAACCGATTCGCGCGGCAATTTCCCGGCGCGCGCTTTCGAGACGCTGTTTGGCGGCTTGCCCGAAATGGTGGATACTGGACGCGTTGCCGGAAATATCCACCAGCGTCGCGGTCAGATCCCGCAGCACCTCGGGCGCGACAGGCGTCGTCGCGTTGTGATCGAAGTAGAAGTGCTGCATTTAACTCCAGTGTACCGAGCGGACGGCTAGATGAAGCGGTCCACTATCACACTCCTGACGGACTTCGGGACCACCGACCATTACGTAGGCGCCATGAAAGGCGTGATGCTGGGCATCTCGCCGGACGCTCAGCAGGTGGATATTTCCCACGAAATTCCGCCGTACGCGATCCCGCAAGCGGCATTTACCCTTTCGCAGGCATGGAAGTGCTTTCCTCCGGGTACGGTCCATCTGGTCGTTGTCGATCCCGGGGTCGGCAGTTCGCGCCGCGCCATCGTTGTGGAGGCTGCCGGGCACTATTTCGTCGCGCCGGACAATGGCGTCCTGACGATGATCTACGAGGCTGCGCCGGATCATCAAGTCCGCCAGATCACCGCCGCTCGATTCTTTCGCGAGCCGGTAAGCCGGACGTTCCATGGCAGGGATATTTTCGCGCCGGTTGCGGCGCACCTCGCGAATGGGGTACGGACGGCCGAGCTGGGCGGCCCTGTGGCCGATTACGCGCGCTCCGTTTTTGGAAAGCCGATGCAAACGGCGGAAAAGAGCTGGTCCGGGACGATTCTCAAGGTCGATCACTTCGGAAATCTGATCACGAACCTCGTCTCCGAAGTCTGGCTTCCGGTAATGGGGAACGCATTTGTAATGAGGGTTGGAAAAAGCTCGGTGTCACTCGTCGCTGCGAACTACGCCGCCATGGATGCGGGCGGCGTTTTCGTCATCCCCGGGAGCGCTGGATTTCTGGAAGTTTCGGCGAATCAGGCCAGCGCGGCGAAGATCACTGACGCGCGGGCCGGAGATCCCGTCGAGCTGCGGCTCGTCTGAACGAGTAGCCAATCTCTTCCCATCGCCGGATAAACCGCCACGGGCACAACGACAACCACGGCGGCCATCCCGCCTGCCGGAAGTCCATGCGCTGCGAGGATCGCGCGGCACGCGCCGACGAGACCGGCCGCGCATGCGAACGCGATTAGCTGGACAGCCGTGATTGCTCCCCGCCGTTCGCAATCTCTGGCGAATTATATTCCCCGTATTTTCAATAAAAAATCCGTAATTCCGCAAAATCTCGTCCTGCTCCGTGCTACACCCTTGGCCGTGAGAACACCCGCTCAAATTAACGCCAGCCGTGTCAACGGTGCCAAATCCATCCTGCTCAAAAGCGAATCCGTCGCCGACTTCGAAGAATTCTCCCATGCCTTCTACGACGAATTCCAACCCCAGACCGCCTTCGAAGTCATGCTTCTCGAAAACATGATCGCGGCCCGCTGGCGCCAGATGCGAGTCTGCGTCATGGAACAAGCGCTGACCAGCCATGAGACGGCGCGCCGCGAACAAGCCGCTCTCCTCCATCGCGAGATCACCGAAAGCGAAACGGCGCAGACCGCCCCACAAGAGAACGCCGCACCCGAGACCAGCGCCACCGCCGTCGCCCTGGCCATTCACGAGCTCGCAGGCGAGTCCCGCACCCTCGACCTCATGCGCCGCTGCGAATTGGGTTACGATCGCCAGTTCCTCCGCTCGCACCGCCGCCTCCTCGAAGTGCAGGACCGTCGCCGCACGCCCCCACCAACTCCCGTGCGCCCACGACTCGCCCCCGTAATCCCGATCCGGACGAACCCGGAATCCGCCGCCGCGAAAAAGTAAATTCAAAGAAACAAACCCACCGGCTGACTGAAAATACCGAAAACGTCGCTATCATCCGGAAGCCGATCCGGATCTTTATCGCCGTTTATCAGCCTTCATCGGCGGCCAGTCCATCTTCCCAGCCGCCCGCGACGCCACCTGTCCCGATACCAGCGCTATACCAGCCGCTATATAATTGCATCGCAGCAAGCTCGGAATCGAACACATGACCACCAGACTCCCCCTCCTCGCCTGCCTGATCGCCGCCGCCCTGCCAGCACAGGTCAAGAACTTCATCCCGGTCACCCGGCAGATGCTCGAAAACCCGAGCCCTGACGACTGGCTCATGTTCAGCCGCACCTACGACGCGCAGCGCTTCAGCCCGCTCAAACAAATCACGAAGCAGAACGTCTCGCAGCTCCGCATGGCGTGGACCCGCGGCATGGGCGTCGGACAAACCGAAACCATACCCCTCGTCCACAACGGCGTCATGTACGTTATCGCCCCCGGCGCCATGGTCGAGGCTCTCAACGCCGCCAACGGCGATCTGCTCTGGCAGTACAAGCGCAAAGTCGCCAACAACGTAGCCTCCCAGGCGCGCCCCAAAGCCCTCGCCATTTATCAGGATGTCATCGTTTACACCGCTCCCGACAGTATCGTCGGACTCGACGCCCGCACCGGCGAGTTGCGCTGGGAAACGAGCACCGCCCCCCGCGGCAACACCTCCGGAGCCATCGTGGTCGAAGGCAAAGCCATCAGCGGCGGATCCTGCTCCGGCAATCGCAACGGTTGCTTCATCTCCGCGCATGATGCCCTCACCGGCAAGGAAGCCTGGAAATTCTTCACCACCCCCGCCGTCGGCGATCCCGGTGACGAAACCTGGGGCGGAGCCGACATGAAGAACCGTCAGGCTTCGACGTGGGGTTTGCCCGGCACCTACGATCCCGCCCGCAAGACCATCTATTGGGGCATCGCCAACCCCATGCCCGACCAGCGCATTCTCCGCCACGATGGAAATCCCGACGCCGTCTCGCGCAGCACGCCCTCCGATCTCTACAGCAACTCCACCGTTGCCCTCGACGTCAACACCGGCAAGCTCAACTGGTATTACCAGCACCTGCCCGGCGACGATTGGGAT
>DATAZF010000099.1:0-1839 GCA_036272235.1 Bryobacteraceae bacterium
GCCGAGCAGGAGGCCGTACTCGAAGATCATCGCCTCATCTCGGGCCTGCAAGCCGGCGATGAGTTCGCCTACGAGCAGCTGATCGAGCGCTTTCAGGTCCCGGTGTATAACCTGGCTTACCGATTGCTCAACGACCAGTCCGACGCCAGCGATGTAGCGCAGGAAGTGTTCCTGAAAGTCTTTCGCAACATCGGGCATTTCCGCGGCGACAGCAGCCTCCGGACCTGGGTCTACCGAATCGCGGTCAACGAATCGCACAACAGGCGGCGCTGGTTGTTCCGCCACCGCCGCGGTGAAACCGGAATCGAAGATACCTTCGAAGATTCCGAATTCCGCGAGAAACCTCTGATGGACGCTGGCGAAACACCCTTCGACTTCACTGTGAATCGTGAGGCCCAGCTCCTGCTTGAAGAAGCGCTCGCGGAGATCAACCCGGTCTTCCGCGCCGCACTCGTCCTGAGGGAGGTCGAGGATATGAGCTATGAGGATATTGCCGACATTCTCGAAGTTTCCATCGGCACGGTGAAATCCCGCATTGTGCGCGGCCGTGAAGCTTTGCGCCGGAATCTGGCGGCAAGACTGGAACCGGCGGCATCCCCGCAACTGGTTCCGAGGGCAGCACGGTGATCGAAGAACTCAACTGCAAATCGGTCCGCGAGACGCTGTGGGATTATTCGGCGGGCACGCTGGACGAAACGGATCGGCACATCGTCGATTCGCATATCTGTGAGTGCCGCGAGTGTTATCTGCACCGCGCCGAAACTCGGTCGCTTCGATCGGGGCTGAAGAGTTTGCCCGCGCTGAGCGTTTCTCCCCTGCTCCGCACCCGGCTGCGCGTGATCGCGTCCCGGGAGCGTTCGCGGCAAGCGCTGCGGCAGACGCTGGCGACGCGTCTGGCCGAGTTACGTTCCAAGGCAAAGCTGTTGTTCGATAATCTGCTGAAGCCGATCGCCGTGCCCGCGGCCGGCGGCATGCTGGCTTCTTTCCTCTGCTTCGGGGCCATTGTGGATACTTTGCACGTGCATCCCGAGTGGCAGAACGATATCCCGGTCGGCCTGTATACCCAGGTGACAATCGACGATGTCTCGCCCTTCTCGGTCAACGGCAACGACGTGATGGTCGAGCTCACGGTCGACAAGGATGGCTCGGTCAGCGATTACGAACTGCCGCAGGGAGCGGGGTCTCCCGATGAGATGCGCGAGATCGGGAACCTCGTGCTTTACAGCTCGTTTGTTCCTGCGACGGCATTCGGGCAGCGTGTGACGGGGAAAATTCTAGTCAACATCCATCACATCAACATCCGGGGCTGATGGCCCGTCAAAAACTCGGACAGCATTTCCTTACTTCAGGGAAGGCGCTGGAGCGGATTGCGAAAGCTGCCTGCGGTGAGCGTGTTCCGCTCGCGGTCGAGATCGGTCCGGGGCGCGGTGCTCTTACGGAAAAACTGCTGGAGCGCGCGGACCGCGTCGCCGCCATCGAGCTCGATCCCGAACTGGCCGCGCATCTGAGGACGCAGTGGCCGGATCTCGCCTTGATCGAAGGCAATGCGCTCGATGTGGATTGGGGCCAGTGGGGTGCCGGAGTACTCAGCGGCAACCTGCCCTACTACATTGCGACTCCCATCATCTCGAAGTATCTGCGGGCCCCGGGCGCGCTGAGTCAGGCCGTATTCCTCATCCAGAAGGAAGTTGCGGAAAGGATAACGGCGAAACCCGGCGGCCGGGAGCGCGGGTATTTCTCGGTAGAATGTCAGTTCCTCGCCGAGACCGAGTACTTGTTCACGGTCGCACCGGGAGCGTTCCGTCCACCCCCGAAAGTGGAGTCTGCCGTCATCCGGCT
>DATAZF010000100.1:0-9557 GCA_036272235.1 Bryobacteraceae bacterium
CCTTGCCGACTCCGCGCCGCCGTGCAGCGGAACATGATCGCGACGGGCGGCTCCGGCGGGATGGCTACAGGACGGTAGTATAAAGACGAAAAACCGGGATTTTCCAAATTACGATTGGTAGAGAAAACCGGGGCACGTCACATCCAGTGAAGCGAATTTGACAGCTCTGTAAGCCGAGGTGAAACTCGATTTGAAGTTCAAGGCTCGCGGGGCGGGAGCGGTTCACGCGCGATCCAGAAAATTTTGCGGCGACCCTTCAATGTTTTATGCGAACTTCGCCATTCAACCCTCTTTTTGCGGTGTATGCTGCGGGCAGTACTGGATCTCTGGTCGATTTCTCTTCTGAATCGTTGAAATCCAGCGCGCTTTAAATGAGGCCGTCCCTGCGAAGGCGCTCCGGCCCGCAGCTCTTTGAAAATTGAATAAAACGGCTTCTCCCGATTCGCGCATCCCACCATATTTATGGGCTGTAAGTCGCGCGCAATCAGCTGTATAGAGGCCTAAAATCGCGTCAAATAATGCCTCCGAATACCCAACGAACCCAGTTTTTCGAAGTTAAGTTCCTCAAAACACTGGGAAATGCCTGGGTTCGTCTGGGTCTATTTTTGGCTTAAATTGGCTTTTCATGGCTTAAAATGGCTTTCCATCACACGGCTCTCAGCCCGGGATATTTGACGAAGGGATCGAAGTCCCGATCGCTGTGCAACAGGCCATAGCCACTCTCGATGATCGGGTGGCGATTATCGTATCGATTGTTTTCCTCACCGTCATGCCTGCTTTCCGCAGCGCCCGAAAGTTCTTCGCCGCCTGAATGGTGATTTCCTCGCCGCCGAGCTCGACAATAAGCAGGCCGGTGAGGAGTCGCTTTGCTGTTTCGAACTCCCGGTCGCGCGCAAAACCCTGCAGCACTTCCATCAGGATTAAATCGCCAATCGCCAGAGGCTCGCGGCCCGGCAATCTGTCCGGTGCTTCAGTCTGAGTTGTGGTCGTGCCTTTGATATCCAATAAGTAAATTATTTACATCAAGCCCCCTGGCCTCCCCCTGCCGCAAACCCGCTCCCCATCCGCCGCGTAAGAAATACCGCCGCCAGCCCCATCGCCGCCGCGCAGGACACCCACACGCCCGGCACCGCCCGATTCCCCGTTGCATGAATCAGCCACGTACAAATCGCCGGCGTGAAGCCCCCGAAAACCGCCGTCGCTACGCTGAACGCAATCGAAAATCCCGACGCCCGCACTTTTTCCGGCATCATCTCCGCGAGGAACGGGACCATCGCTCCGTTGTACCCGCCGAACAGGAACGAGAGCCACAGCTCGACCGTCAGCAATCTTGCGAACGATGGCGCGCTCACCAGCCACAGCAGCGCCGGATACGACGTCACCAGCGACAGTACCGAAAACAAAACGAGCAGCGGCCTGCGCCCCAGGCGATCCGACACCGCCCCCATCACCGGCAGCCACACCAGATTTGACACCCCGACGCACATCGTCACCGTCAGGCTATCCATGCTCGAAAGACGCAGCGCCGTTTGCCCGAATGTCGGCGTATACGCGGTGATCATGTAAAACGTCACCGTCGTCATCGTTGACAGCATCATCCCCAGCGCGACGACACGCCAGTTCTCCGCCAGCGATTTCAGAATCTCCTGCACGCTCGGACGATGCTTCCGCGCCAGAAACTCTTCCGTCTCCGCCAGCGAACGCCGGATCACAAACAGGAACGGAATGATCGCGCACCCGACGATCAGCGGGATTCGCCATCCCCAGTCCGCCATCTCACGCGGTGACAACCGCAGGCTCACCGCCACCCCCAGCACCGCCGCCGTGATGACCGCGACCTGCTGGCTCCCCGATTGCCAGCTGCAGTAGAAGCCTCGGTGCCCCGGCGTTGCGATCTCCGCAAGATAGACCGACACGCCGCCCAACTCCACCCCAGCCGAGAACCCCTGTACGAGCCTTCCGATCAGGATCAGCACCGGGGCAAACAATCCGATCGTCCGGTATCCCGGCAGGCACGCGATCGACAACGTCCCGAACGACATCAGCCCCAGCGTCAGGATCAATCCTTTCCGCCGCCCATGCCGGTCCACATACGCGCCCAGCACGACTGCTCCGAGAGGACGCATCAGGAACCCCGCCCCGAACGTCGCGAGAGAGAGCATCAGCGAGGAAAATTCGTTCCCGGTCGGAAAGAAGGCTTTCGCGATGGCCCCGGCGTAATAGCCGTAGACCATGAAGTCGTACATCTCGAGAAAGTTGCCGCTCGAGACGCGGACCACCGCCATTACCGTCGGCTTGCGCCCTGGTCTATTCATAGCGGCTTACTCGTGAGGGAGTTTCAATATACAGCGCATCGTGTCGCGCGCGATCAGCAGTTCCTCGTCCGTCGGCACGACCCAGACCGGAATCGCCGAACTCCCGATTTCGCGCGCGTCATTGCTCGTCCGTTCGTTCGCAGCGCTGTCGATTGTAATGCCGAGGTTGCCGAGGCCTTCGCAGATACGCGCGCGAATCCCGCTCGCATTCTCGCCGATTCCGCCGGTGAAAATCAGCACGTCGGCGCCATTCATTGCAGCGAGGTACATCCCGATATATTTCCGCACCCGGTAGCAAAACGCGTCGATCGCGAGCTTCGCGCGTTCGTTCCCGTCATTCGCCGCGCGCTCCAGATCGCGCATGTCGTTCGAGATTCCGGAAAGGCCTTTCAATCCGCTCTCGCTGTTCAGGACACCGAGCAGTGTCACAGCGTCCATATTTTCCTGCGCCACCAGATGCAGAATCGCGCCCGCGTCGATGTCTCCGCTGCGTGTCCCCATGATCAGGCCCTCAAGCGGCGTGAACCCCATCGAGGTATCGATTGACCGCCCCTTCTCGATCGCGCACACGGAGCTGCCATTGCCCAGATGGCAGGTGATCATACGGAAATCGGCGCGCTCTTTCCCGTGAAGTTGCGCATAGCGCCACGAGACATAGCGGTGGGAGATCCCGTGAAACCCATAACGGCGGATCTTCTTCTTTTCCAGGTATTCGTACGGAAGGCCGTACACATACGCCCGCGGCGGCAGCGTGCGATGGAATGCCGTATCGAACACCGCTGCCTGCGGCACGCCCGGCAGGTGTTCCCGGACGGCTCGGATCGCCTCCAGATTGTGCGGATTGTGCAGCGGCGCGAGGACGCTCAGCTCTTCGATCTGGCTCTCGACCTTCTCATCGACGATCACCGATTCGTGAAACAGATCGCCCCCATGCACCACACGATGACCCACGGCATCGACCTGTGCATCGCCGATCTTCTGAAACACGGAGCCGAGCGCATCGCGCATGGTGGCCACGCGCTCCACTTCGCCTCCCGCCAGAACGCGCTCCGACTCTCCGTCGAACAGGTTGAACTTGAGCGAAGAGCTCCCGGCGTTGAGCACGAGTATGTTCACGCCGCCGGCCAGGACCAGTCCCGCACCTCAGGCATGTCCTCACCGTGAGCCCGGACATACCTCGTGTGGTCGATCAGTTTCTGCTGCAGTTCCTGCCGCAAATGGGCGCCCGTGCCTGCAAGCTTCTCCACCCGGTCAATCACGTCAATCGCCAGATGAAACCGGTCGATTTCATTCAGCACACACATATCGAAGGGCGTTGTCGTCGTGCCCTCTTCCTTGAACCCGCGAACATGCAGCCGCTGGTTTGCCCTCCGGTATGTCAGCCGGTGAATCAGCCAGGGATAACCGTGATAGTTGAAGATGATCGGCTTGTCACGCGTGAACAGCGCATCGTAAGTCTTGTCCGGAAGACCATGCGGATGCTCCGTGGAAGGCTGCAGCGTCATCAGATCGACGACGTTCACCACACGCATTCGCAGGTCCGGAATCTTTCGTCTCAGCCAGTCCACTGCCGCCAGCGTCTCGAGCGTCGGAATGTCCCCCGCGCAGGCCATCACCACATCCGGATCCGCGCCGTCGTCAGTGCTCGCGAAATTCCAAATTCCCAGCCCGGCTGTACAATGCCGGATCGCCTCATCCATCTTGAGCCACTGCAGCGCCGGCTGCTTGCCCGCCACGATCACGTTCACATAGTTGCGGCTGCGCAGACAGTGATCGGTGACCGATAAAAGCGTATTGGCATCCGGCGGAAGATACACCCGGACGATCCCGGCCTTTTTGTTCACGACATGATCGATGAAGCCCGGGTCCTGATGACTGAATCCGTTATGATCCTGCCTCCAGACATGCGACGAAAGCAGGTAGTTCAGCGATGCAATGGGGCGCCGCCAGGCGATCTCGTTGCAGACCTTCAACCATTTCGCGTGCTGGTTGAACATCGAATCCACGATGTGGATGAAAGCTTCGTAACAGGAGAAAAATCCGTGCCGGCCCGTTAGCAGATATCCTTCGAGCCACCCCTGGCACATGTGTTCGCTGAGCACCTCCATCACGCGGCCATCGGGGGTCACATGATCGTCATTCGGGATGATTTCCGCGGTGGATTCGCGGTTCGTCACTTCGAAAAGAGCGTTCCATCGATTCGAAGCCGTTTCATCGGGTGACACGACGCGAAAGTTCTTTGTCTCCGCGTTGAGCTTCATCACATCGCGCAGAAACGTTCCCATCACGCGCGTTGCTTCTTTCACCACTACGCCCGGGGTTCCGACTTCGACCGCATAGTCGCAGAAGTCGGGGAGCGCGAGATCCTTCAGCAGCAGCCCGCCGTTCGCATGCGGATTCGCGCCCATCCGCTTCACGCCCGCTGGCGCGAGCGCCGCGTACTCGCCGCGCAGTTTCCCCTGCTCGTCAAACAGCTCTTCCGGGCGATAGCTCTTCATCCACTCTTCGAGCATCCGAAGCTCATCCGGACGAGCGCGCACCGCATCGAGCGGCACCTGATGCGCCCGGAATGTGCCTTCGATCTGTTTCCCATCCAGCTGTTTCGGCCCCGTCCATCCCTTGGGGGAACTCAGAATTATCAGGGGCCACACCGGCCGGGTCCGGAACCCGTTCGTGCGGGCCTCTTTCTGAATCGCGCCGATCTCTGCCATTGCAGCGTCCATCGTGGCGGCCATCTTCTGATGCATCATCGCGGGTTCATGCCCTTCCACAAAATGGCATTTGTACCCATAGCCGGTGAACAGCGACTCCAGCTCAGCGTGAGGCAGGCGCGCCAGCACTGTAGGCCCGGCGATCTTGTAGCCATTCAGGTGCAGGATTGGCAGCACCGCGCCGTCGCGCGCGGGGTTCAGGAACTTGTTCGAATGCCAACTGGTCGCGCAGGGGCCGGTCTCCGCCTCGCCGTCTCCCACCACGCAGCAAGCCAGGAGATCCGGATTGTCGAACACGGCCCCATAGGCATGCAGCAGCGAGTAGCCCAGTTCGCCGCCTTCGTTGATAGAGCCCGGCGTTTCCGGCGCCGCATGACTCGGTATCCCGCCGGGAAACGAAAACTGCCGGAACAGCCGCTTCATCCCTTCTTCGCTTTGCGCGATCGAGGGATAGATCTCGGAGTACGTTCCTTCGAGCCACGTGTTCGCAACCATGCCGGGGCCGCCGTGTCCCGGTCCGCAGACGTAGATCGCGTTCAGATCGTACGCCCGGATCGCCCGGTTCATGTGGGCATAGACAAAATTGAGCCCAGGGGTTGTGCCCCAGTGCCCCAGCAGACGGGGCTTGATGTGCTCCTTCCGCAGAGGCTCCCGCAGCAGAGGATTTTCCATCAGGTAAATCTGTCCGACTGAGAGATAGTTCGCCGCTCGCCAATAGGCGTCGATCTTCCTCAGCTCTTCAGAATCCAGCGGACCCGCGGGCAACGTTTCAGGCATGAAGTAACCGTCCTGCGCCGATTATCCCAGTCTGCAGAGCCTGGTATGTTACTGGGCGGTTACCGTAATATTCACCGGCAGACTCTGCACGCCGCCCACCGTCACAACGACGGGCTGATTCCCCGCCGCGACCGATGCCGGCACAGTGAAATTCACCTGCGTCAGCCCCACCACGCCCGGCACGATGCCGATGAACTGCAGAAACGTCTGTGTCCCGCCGACTGTCAATGTCACCGGCGCCCGCGGCTGCGGCAGACCCGCTGCAGGACTTCCGGCCGCGGGGCTCTCTCCCGTCGCCAGCGCTGGCGTCACATCGCCGTCGCCCGTCATGTAAAGCACCGCCACCCCACCCTGAGCGACCGTGGCGGATGGAACTACACTCCCGCTCGCATCCGTCACAATGGCAGGCGATGTGGGCGTGATCTGGAACTGGAAGCCGGCAATCTTCCCCTTGTTGTTGACTCCGACCACTGCAGGGCCCGCCCCCGCCTCATACGGCACCTGAATGTTGAGTTGATTTGGCGACACATAAAAAAGCGGTGCCGCCAGACCGTTCACCGTGGCCGAGACCCCGCCCAGCGTGAACGGCAGGGGCAGCGTCGACGCCTGCTGTGCGGAATCGCTGAGTTGCGATCCGTACACCGCGAGAATCCCACCCGGGCTCGCTGCCGGCCGGAACGAAACCGCATTCGAGACACCCGTGATGTTCGTCTCCAGTGAAGCGCCGTGTATAAACATCACCGGGATGGTAATTGTCTGCGGCGAGCCGCCGGTGGATTGTACCGTAATCAATGCCCTGTAGACGCCCTCTTCAAAGGCATCGCCTGCCCCGGTAACCGTAATCGTCGCCGGCCCGGTGCCCGAGTATTGCGAGAGGCTGAGCCACGACGCCGTTCGATTGCCCGGCGATACCGTGACGGTCCACGGCTGCGTCTTGTCTGTCGTGTTCACCGCGAAAGCTGCCTGCGGAAAGGTTGGCCGCAAGGTCAGCGCGTCGCGCGAAACGGACAACGTTGCGGAAGCCGCCGCTGGCGCTGTGAACGAAACCGTCAGCTCCGATTCGAGAGTATTGCCGAACTCGTCGTTGAGCCCAATCAATATATTGTTGCTGGCCGGCGCCGTGATGCCGCTCCAGCACAGCGTCCCCTGCAGCGAACCGTAAGGAGCGAGCCGCGTCGTTCCAAAGATCGAAAGCACCTTATCGGTGATGTCGATGTTCCCCGCTGACAACCCGGCGATCTGGAAAGCAAACCCGCCCGTTTCGTCGAGGATCAACTTCTGCGACCACTGGCACGACGGATCCGCCGCCGCATTCTTCTGCATCGTGAGAGGCACCGCCGAAAGATTGAAGTTCTGGAAAACCTGCGGGCCAAGGAATGTGATCGGCACCGTCCGCGTCCAGGTCGCCCCGGTGGAATCGATGCCTGTGAAGGTAAACGCCCGCGTCACCGGATAGGCCAGGTTGCGGAAAACCAGATCCGCCCTAAGCACGCCATTTGCCGGAATGCTTGTGGAAGGGAAATATGTGGCCAGCGCTTGCGCCTGCCCGTCGATCGTAAACGATGTCAGAGTGGAGGGCACGCCGGCCACTTCGGTCAAAGTCACGATCGTCTGCCAGCTAAGTCCCTGCGCGTCCGCCGGCGCCGCATAAACCGGGCTTGGATTCACGCTCGGCACAATCGCCGAGACTCCCGCGGGCCTGCTGATCTGGATCTTCATCGATTCCGACCCGCCGCTGAATGTCGCGTCTCCCGAATATCCAGCAGTTATCGCCCCGCTTCCCGCTCCGAGGAGCGAAGCTTGAAACGTCACGCCCGCGGTGGATACTCCGCCAACCGGCGCAAGTGTAGCCGTACCGAGCGCGACGGATCCCGCCAGAAAGTTAACCGTCCCCGTGGGAGTCGCGCTTCCGCTGACGGCAGCCACAGTTGCGGTCAGCTGAATGTTGTCGTTCAGTGTGGCTTTCGAAGGTGAGGCCGTGAGCGTGACGGTGACAGGGGTGGATGCGGTGTTCCACTGGGTCACCAGATTGTTCCCATCGATCGAACCCAGGCCGGTCGTGAGATCGTATCCCTGGCCCGCCGCATAGCCGTATGAACCGGTAAGACAGTTCGGAGTCCCCTGCGCGCACGGCACAATATTGTCGCCCGTCGTGATGTCGTGGAACACGCCGGGCGCGCTTTGCGCGAGCCGGTAAAGCTGAGGGTTAATGTTGCCGAGTCCCCCGGTGTTCTGGAATCCCTGCTTGACCTGATACTGATTCAACAGCGCCAGAATACCGGCCACCGAAGGTGATGCGGCGGACGTTCCGCCGACGGCTCCCAGCCCGCCCTGATAGGTAATGAAGTAAGCGTCGTGCACTGCCGCCGCCATCGCGACATCCGGAATGTCGCGCGCCCCGTCGGCGGGCACTCCCGGGCCCGCCTGCCAGTCGGGCTTCGTCACCAGAAAGCTCGCGCCGCCTCCGCTGGCTCCCAGCCCGAAGCCAGGGGCGCTCTCATTCCACGCACTCTCCGGGATGTAAGAAAGGGCTGATCCGGAATTAGCTGTGTTGGTCACCGCCCAGTAGTTGCCGGTTGCGTCATTGAACTCAGTCCCGCCGACGCCGGTTACTTCCGGAAGATTCGAAGGAAACGTCGCCGCCTGCCCTCGCGTGGCGAATGTATCGAGGCCCTGCGCGTCGCATCCGGCCGCTCCGGCGTCTCCGGAGGCTGCGAGCGTCGTGATGCCCTGTGCGTTTCCCTGCTGCGCAACCGTTCGATAAAAAATACTGGGGAACTCGATCTCGCAATTGCCGTAGCTGACGCTGATGACAGGCGCCGCATTCAGATCCACCGCCGCGATCAGCGCGACCAGGGGGTCCGGCCCGTAGACATAATAGATAGTCGCCCGCGGCGCGATAGCGCCCGCCCACTCCAGATCGAGATTCCCCTCCACCTGCGCGCTGTTGAACCCCGGATCGTCTCCATATGGAACCAGCTTCGGATCGTTCGCCGGCAGATTGTAACGCGTCCGAAAAGAATGAATGTCGCTGATCAGGATGTCGGACGCGCCCACGATCGCGATACTCTGGCCGGCGCCGTCATAACCAGCCTGATAGAGCGGCGCGAGATCGTAAATGGTCGCGAAATCCTCGGGGACAAGATAGTGCGACGTTCCGCGATCGTAGTTCGGATCCGATCCGACCGGGACGAACTTTGTCGGCGCGGCCTTCAAATGGAAATCGTCGAGGCCGATGAATCCGCCCACGATGTCTGCCAGCGCTTCGGGCACCGACGGCTCGGTTGCGTTCGCAATGTGGCTCTCGCCATTCACGTTGTACCGATGGATCGACGTTCCGAGAGCCCTGGAAACCTGCCCGGCCGTGCCGCCGAACGCTACCCAGTTGCGGCCGCGCGCCGATTGCCTGACCGTCAGTCCCTGTGACTGAAGCCACGCGGCCACCTTTGAGCTGTCGCTCGTGCTCAGGCCGAATCGGTCGGCAAATTCCTCCGGAGCAAGCCATTTGTGAAAATTCGGGGACGAAGGATTCTGCTGCGCCGCGAGTAACTCATCCAGATCCGACTGCTGCGGTGCCGAAGGCTTGAACATCAACATCACATGACTCATCTGGAATCCTGCGTCGACCGTTCCCTGATCGTATTGAGGACGGGCGAACGGATGAATATTTCCCTTGACCGTGCGCCTTAGGCTATTGTTCACCGGGCGCACGACGCGATTTAACGGCGCTGCCGTCAAATTAGCTGAAAAAACG
>DATAZF010000101.1:0-6117 GCA_036272235.1 Bryobacteraceae bacterium
CCCGCCGTGGTAATTGTCCTCGGCTACCGCGATGCGGGCGTGAAGACATTCTTTGGATGCCAGTTTCGCGAGATGAGCATGATCGTCTCGTGGTGCCGTCTGTTCGCCGCATCCGGCATGATCGGCGTCGCCTACGAAACCGAGAATCCGGCGGACGATGCGCCCGCGGTTCTCCGATGGCTGAAAGAAAACGGCCATGCCTTCGGCATCGACGGCAACCGCGTCGGCATCTGGACCAGCTCCGGCAACGCGCCCGTGGCGCTCTCCGTCCTCATGGATGGCCACGCGCGCTGTGGGGTGATCTGCTATGGGATCACCATCGACCTCGACGGAGCCACGGGCGTAGCACGATCGGCGGCGCAGTTTCACTTTGCCAATCCCACCGCCGGCCGCCGCGTGGAGGACCTGCCCCGCGATACCCCTCTGTTCATCGCCAGAGCCGGGCGCGATCAATTCACCGGCCTGAACGAAGCTCTCGACAGCTTCGTAGCGGCGGCGCTGCGCTGCAATCTCCCGCTGACGTTCGTCAACCATCCAGCGGGCCCGCACGGGTTCGATTATGACGATGACTCCGAGGCATCGCGAAACATCATCCGCGCGATTCTCTCGTTCCTGCGCGCGAACCTGGACGCATAGCCGTGCGCCTCAAGTCCAACAGTATTCGTTGCCCATGCCGCCCCATCCAGGAAATATTCAGACGATCCAAATGGAGTTTGGTCTATGCTGATTTGAGGAGAATCTCAGTTGTCAGCGACACCAGCCGAACGGCCCGATTTAACTCCTGACCTGTGCCAAACAATTGTCGTTAAGGCGACCGCTGAACCGGCGAGATTCACCAACCGTTCGCAGGATCTATTCGATCTTGGGGTGGTTGACACCACCCAACAACAGATACACAAGGGTCGTGTCCAAACGGTGCTTTCGAAGATCGGTTATCAGATCGCTCAAAGCGACATCTCCAGTGGTCCCGGTGTAACGGTCGGGGCCTCTTCCGATTCCGTGCTGGGCAATGCGCATTAGTAGATTCGTGTTGGCGTTGTTTCTCCTCGCCCTCCTTGCCGCAGGGCTGCACGCGGACGATTTCTCTTTGAATCCGGTATTGGTCCGGCGGGTTGCGGGGCAACTGTTCGTTTCGACAAAAGGAACTCCGCCACCTCTGAGCGATCTGGAAGACCGAAATCACTGGGTCGTGACGGCGAAAGCACCCGGGGCGGGAACGACATCGATTCCTGTCGAACTGCAGGGGAGCCCGCAGTGGTCGGCGACTTCAAGTACGCTGACTCTGAACTACGTCCCGCCGCCGGGTCTGGGTAGTGCCAATCCCCGGACGTGGACCTGGAAAGTCACCTACACCGGCCCGGGAGGAATTTCCGCCAGTTCCGCCGCCGCGAGCGGTACATTTTTCAGCGGAGCCAGGAGTAAAACCGACGCGGACATCTACGTTTCAGGAACCCTCCTCGCAGGCGAAGGCACAAAGCCGATTTACACGCTCGACTCCAGGATCGGGTGGGTTCCGGAGTGGAAAGATTCGGGGATTTATGCAGGTGTCGAGAGTACCGTGACAATCAACTCCTCGGCCAAGCCGCCTGTCAATCGGACGCAAACCGACCCCGATTCGATCACGGCCGATGCCACTATTCACTTCTCAAAATCGGATTGGATCTTTTCCATCTATCCGCTGAAAGGCGAGTTCTCGCGCAGGTCTCCCGACAGCAATTTCGTGCCGGCCGCCACAGTACAGTGGGCACCGATCAAGAACGTCGGAGCCCGGGGCGCGATCGCCTTCTATCCAAGTGTTGGGGTCGAGGGCGGGCGGAATCTGGATAAGCCGTCCACCATCGACGGACAGGCCGTGAATCTCAATAGCTACAACGGAATTGTCCGGGGTGTCCTCGGAGCCTTCGCGGCATATTACGTCAGGGCACGGAAACCGGATCCCGGCAATCCTTATCAATTTGAAATCACGTCGACATTCGTCGACCGGGTTTTGAGCACTGCCGAGCCATTCCTGACGACTTCGGTGGTAAACGGCAAGAGCGCGACGAAAGTCAACTTCGGTACGAACCCTCGTCAATACGTTGAGACGGATCTTACGTGGAATATCACGCCCCTGCTTGGACTGACTGTCAAAGACACGTGGGGATCTCTGCCGCCTCTCTTCGCGCTTACCGGGCAGCAAGTGACGATCGGCTTGACTTTCAGGGCGAAGCTGCCCGGTCACCATTGAGTACAAGTGAGCGGATCGCCCATGATCAACTGATGGACGATACTGAAGTGCAAGCCGGGCCGCCCGGAGTGGACTTGCCGCTGTCGTCACGGAAGTACTAAAGCACGATATGCAGATCGATGAGACGCTGAAGTAGAGCGAGGCGTATCCAAATTGAACGGGTTCGCTGTCGCGATTCTTCCGTTACCCGGCCGCATCATGCCCGCCGTTGAACACCCCGTGATGCAATAGATCGTTATGGATTTAGACGGAACAACCTCGCCGCTCGTGGCTCCCGGCCAAACGGTCGGCGTGATCGGCGCGGGCGTGATGGGGCGGACGCTCATCCAGGGTCTCCTCGAAAGCCAGGCGATTTCGCGCGACCAGGCATGGGCATCGTCAAAGACGGAAACCTCCTGCGAAAGCGCCGCTGAAAAGCTGGGCATTCCGGTCGAGGTCGACTATCGAAGCCGTGTCGAGCGCGCTGGCATGATCCTGATTTGCGTAAAGCCGGCACAGGCCGCGAAAGTCATCGCCACACTCAAAAACAGCGCGCTGCGCCCGGACACGGTCGTGATTTCCATCATGGCCGGCGTGACAATCGCGCAGCTGGAATCGATGCTCGGGACGGCGAATCCATTAATCCGCGCCATGCCGAACACGCCCTGCATCGTGCGCGAAGGGATGACCGTGATCTGTCCAGGAACTCATACTTTGGCGGAAAATATGGCCGCAGCGCAGCGAGTGTTCGAAGCCGTCGGACAGTGCCTGGCAACCGAAGAGGCTTATTTCGACGCCATCACGGCGCTGAGCGGCAGCGGCCCCGCCTATCAATATCTGATTATGGAATCGTTTGCGGACGCGGGCGTGCGCGTCGGCTTGCCGCGCCACATGGCGCTGAAGCTGGTGGCGCAGACAGCAGTGGGCGCGGCGAGAATGGTGCAGGTTTCCGGGAGGCATCCGGCGGCGTTACGCGACGATGTCACCACGCCGGCAGGCTGCACGATCGGCGGGCTGCTGATGCTGGAAGACGGCAAGATACGCTCGGTACTGGCGCGCGCCATCGAGGAAGCCACGAAGATCGCGGGCGGTCTCGGGACTGCAGCGCAAAAGAAGGATAAACAGCATGGATAGTGTGGAAGCCGGCCTGGGTAGCCGGGAACTCATCGCGATCGAAGAACAATGGGGGACTCGTAACTACCTGCCGCTCGATATCGTAGTCGAGCGCGCCGCCGGAGCCTGGGTTTACGACGAGGAGGGCCGCCGTTATCTCGATTGTCTGAGCGCGTATTCGGCGGTCAACCAGGGGCATTGTCATCCCCGTATTCTCGAAACGCTGCGGGAACAAGCCGCGCGGGTTACGCTCACGTCGCGCGCCTTTCGCAACGATCAGCTTCCGTTGTTCTGCAAAGAGCTGGCGGCGTTGTGTCGCATGGAAGCCGTGCTTCCGATGAACACGGGCGCGGAAGCCGTCGAAACCGCGATCAAGACCGCACGGCGCTGGGGTTATCGGAAGAAGGGTATCGCAGAAGGCCGCGCCGAGATCGTCGTCTGCACCAATAACTTTCATGGGCGCACGACCACGATTACGGGATTCTCCTCGGAGCCGCTTTATCGGGATGGCTTCGGCCCGTTCACGCCGGGCTTTATTGCGGTGCCGTTTGGAGATGCGGACGCGCTTGAAAAGGCGATCACCAAGAATACTTGTGCTTTCCTTTTTGAGCCGATTCAGTGTGAGGCGGGAATCCTGATTCCTCCGGATGGGTATCTGCGGCACGTTGCCGAGATCTGCCGCAAGCATCGCGTGTTGTTGATGGCGGATGAGATCCAGACCGCGTTGGGACGGGTGGGCGAGATGTTCGCGTGCTGGCGTGAGGGCGTGCAGCCAGATATTTTCATTCTGGGTAAGGCGCTGTCGGGCGGTTTCTATCCGGTATCCGCGGTGGTCTCGCGGCGCGAGATTCTCGATGTGTTCGAACCCGGTAGTCACGGGAGCACTTACGGCGGAAATCCGCTGGCTTGCGCGGTGGCGCGGACCGCACTGAGCGTGATTCAGGACGAGCGTCTGGCGGAGCGCTCGGCATCGCTGGGAGCGTGGTTGCTCGGAGAACTGCGGCAGTTGCATCACCCGAAGATTCGGGAGGTGCGCGGCGTCGGATTGCTGGTCGGGATCGAGCTGACCGAATCGGCGCGTCCTTATTGTGAGCGGCTCATGGAACTGGGGCTGTTGTGCAAGGAGACGCACGACCACGTGATCCGGCTAGCGCCGCCGCTGGTGATTTCGAGGGAAGATCTGGGCTGGGCGGTGGAGCGCCTCCGCGAAGTATTCGCATGACCTGGATGTAGCGCCGGCGGGTTTAATTAAGCAAAACCAGCCGAAGGCTGCCCGCGAACAGTCTGCAGACGAGGTGCAAACGATGACACCGAATACAGTTGCTCCTCTTACCCAACTGACCGAAGAAGAGACGCAATTTCAAAGCTCCGTACGGCGCTTCGCACGTGAAAGACTCGCGCCACACGTCCGCGCGATGGATGAAGCAAGCGTATTCCGCAAAGACCTCCTTCACGAGATCTTCGACCTCGGACTGATGGCCATCGAGGTCCCCGAGGATTTCGGTGGCCAGGGCGGAACGTTCTTCCAGTCGATTCTCGCGATCGAAGAACTGGCGCGAGTGGATCCTTCCGCCGCCGTGATCGTTGACGTGCAGAACACTCTGTTCCACAACGCAATTCTTAGCCGGGCCACCGAAGAGCAGAAACGGCGCTGGCTGCCCCGCGCGGCGAAAGATACTGTGGCAAGCTATGCGCTGTCCGAAGCAGGTTCCGGCTCGGATGCTTTTGCTTTGACAACACGAGCCGTGGCGGATGGTGACAGCTGGCGCCTCACCGGGCGAAAGCTCTGGATCACCAATGCGGCCGAAGCAGGCTTCTTCCTTCTCTTTGCAAATGTAAATCCGGAGCAAGGCTACAAGGGCGTTACCGCCTTTCTCGTGGAACGCGAGTTTCCCGGTTTTCAGGTCGGAAAGAAGGAAGACAAGCTGGGGATTCGGGCTTCCTCCACCTGCGAGCTGATTCTGGATAATTGCCACGTACCCGCCGCGAATGTCGTCGGCGAAATCGGCAAAGGCTACAAGATCGCCATCGAGACGCTGAACGAAGGGAGGATCGGCATCGGCGCCCAGATGCTGGGGCTGGCGCAGGGCGCGCTCGATCATGCGCTGGCGTATGCGCAGCAGCGTAAACAATTCGGTAGCCCGATTGCGCAATTCCAGGGCGTGCAGTTCGAGCTGGCGGAAATGGCGGTGGAGGTAGAAGCCACGCGGCTGATGGTTTACAATGCAGCGCGGCTGCATGACGCGGGGCGTCCGTTCCTGACCGAGGCCGCGATGTGCAAGTATTTCGCGTCGCAAGTGGCGGAGCGCGTGGCCTCGCGTGCAGTAGAGGTACTGGGCGGCGTCGGGTTCACGAAAGACTATCCGGTCGAGAAGCTATATCGCGACGCGAAGATTGGGCGCATTTACGAAGGCACGAGCAATATGCAGAAGATGACCATCGCAAAGCAGATTCTGAACGCGAAGGGCCGAGTGTGACACCGCGATGACCGGCCTGATGATGGACTATCCGCTGAAGGTCTATCCAGGCCGCGAGATCGCGAGCCGTCGCGACGACGACACGATGCACCGCTACACCTGCGCGGATTTCCACTGCCGCGCCCATCGGCTCGCGCATGTACTCGACGCGCTCGGGCTGCAGCCCGGCGAGCGCGTGGGCAGTCTGTGCTGGAACGGTTATCGCCATCTGGAGCTGTATTTTGCCGGCCCTGCGCCGGCGGCGTGATCCACACACTCAACCCGCGTCTCACGCCGGACCAACGCGGGCGAATGGATCGCGAGCGTCGATCTGGAGAACGC
>DATAZF010000102.1:0-47985 GCA_036272235.1 Bryobacteraceae bacterium
CGCTCCTTGTCGCGACTGGTTTCGTCATCGCGCGCGCCCAGACTTTCGAGGTGGCGTCCGTCAAAATTCCGCCGCCACATGTGATCGGCCAACCGTATAACATCGCCGTTGGCGTCATTCAAAACGACACTGTCACGTTTACTAATGCCTCGCTGGCCGATTGCATCCGATTCGCGTATGGGTTATCCGGCAATTTACAGCTTTCAGGGCCGGATTGGATCACGTCTACTGAGTCTCGGTATAACATCGTGGCGAAAACGGCGCCGGGTACCACGCTTGATCAGATTTTTCAAATGATGCAGGCCTTGCTCGCGGAAAGATTCAAGCTGGCTTTTCACCATGAACAACGGGTGCTTAACTATTATGCGCTGGTGGTCGCGAAAGGTGGACCCAGGATGCCTGAACCGACGGCTGCTCCAGCGACCATCCCTGCCGGAGTCAACGGCCAGCTCCGTATTCTGAGCAACCGCATGCCCATGGCTACCGTGGTGAGTTTACTGTCGCGCTACATGCGGGCGCTGGTCGTGGACCAGACTGGTCTGGCTGGAGAATTCGAAGTGAAGCTTGTTTGGACGCCGGATGATCGTCCAGTACCAGAGGACCAGCAGGGAGCTTCGGTCTTCGCCGCCGTTAAGGAGCAACTGGGCCTTAAGTTGGAGTCCCGGAAGGGGCCGATGGAAGTCATGGTCGTCGATCGCGCTGAAAAGATTCCGACTGAAAACTGAATAAGAATAAAGAATGCACCGTGCTTCGTCGGAAGCAGCGATTCCGGCGTCCCGCCACGATAAGGCCGAGAAGTCGGAGTGCTGGGCTCTGTGTGGAATCGTTTTTGCGTTCAAACCACGATAGAAGCCTGGTCGCACACCGTTTACCTTCTCGCCAATTCGCTCGGCAGCCGAAAACGCGCAAGCCCCTCATGTGAATCGCATGCTCATCCCCGGGTCCTTGTTCGGGGACATCGTCCAGGCGCATGCATTTAGCCGTCCCTGCACGCGGCGTCTCGCGTCCGCATACGTATGCGAACTTTCGAACTGGGGTACTAAGGCTCGCCCGCCAGCGGCCCAAACTCCGGCGGCGGCCTTCGATGTTTGGTTGCCGCTTCATATGCTGAGGCAATCCGAACCAGCAATCCTTCATCAAAGGGACGCGCGAGGAAGTCGACTCCAACCGGCAGCGCGGCCGCTACCGGATCGGCAAGCCGCGTCCCGTTCCCATCCCGCACGCGATCCCAGACCTGCGTCGTAAATCCCGCAGGCACCGTGATCGCCGGAAATCCCTGCTGCCCGATAAACGACCACCCGATCGGAGGCCGCCCGTTCGCGTTCGGCTCCCGTGGCGACGTCAGCTTGCGCGGAGGAACCGTCGACATCGGCGACATCAGCGCATCGAGCTTCTGCTCCTGCATACACTGGAGCAGCATGTTCTGATACGCGAACCGCGTCTGCAGCCGGGCCGAAGTATCGAGCGTCGTAGCCCGCTCCGAGGCTTCCCTCGCCCGCCTGCGATCCGGAAAGTTCGGGTCGTTGTAAAACTGGGCCTTCGAGATCAGGTCCGCGCCAGTCTTGATGTTCGCGTCACCGCGCGTCCGCAGATACTCGTCCATCTCGTACTTGCCCTCGCCTCCCACTCCCGGTGAATTGAGGCTGCGCAGCGTGAGACCTGCCGGTACCTGCGCGGGATCGAAGCGCATATCGAGAAGCGAGGTGATGAGATCCGCCTGCGGCCTGTCAGCCGGAAACAGGTTCCGATACTGCCGCGGCAGCGCGCTGTTCAAAAGCCCCGGCGCATAGCGCGCGATGCAGCCCTGAAACAAAGCACCCTCCGGACCCGGATCCACCACGGTTGCCCCAAGCTTGCGCACATCCGCAATCGCACGTTCGACGATATCGATGCTTTCTTCGTCCGCTTTCGAGAACAGCTTCTTCGACATGTATTCGCGAATCACGCCGATCCGCACCCCGTCGAGCCGCGTCCCCGCGAAACTGGCATAAGGCTTCGCCGGCTTGCGCCCGACGCTGAACACAGTCAGCGGATCCTTCGGGTCATACCCTCCAATCACGTCGAGTATCTTCGCAGCATCCCGAACACTGCGGCAGATCGGACCGGTCCGCATGCTCAGCCCCGCGCCCATCATGCCCTTGCGGCTGACCAGCTCTTCCGTGGGCGCCAGTCCGACCAGGCTGTTCACGGACGCCGGCCATCGGATCGAGACCACCGTCTCCTCGCCGATTGCGCACGTCACCAGATTTGCCGCAACGGATGATGCCGAGCCGGCGCTCGACATCCCCGGCTCGCGCTCCGTGTCGTATGGATTGCAGAACGTTCCGCCGAAGGAGCTACGCGCGCCGTCGACCGCATATTCCGCCAGATTCGCCTTGGCCACAATGATCGCCCCCGCATCACGCAGCCGCTTGACGAACGTGGCGTCCTCCGGCGGACGATCGTTCGCGTACTGCACATCGCCGCCCGCGGTCGTTCGCATATCGAACGTGTCGTACTGGTCCTTGATCGCCATCACGACCCCGTGCAGCGGACCCACCAGCTTGCCGTTCTGTTCGAAATAACGATCCTGTGCGGCGGCGGCCTCGAGCGCGTCCGGCATCTTCGGATCGCTGTCCGCGCTGTCTGTCAGGCTGCGGGCCTTGCGCTCGTTGAAGCCCCATTTCGTCCGCGCCGCCGGACGCAGGTTCAGCGTCGACAACGCATTGATCTGCTTCGCGTGCGGAATCGTCGTGATCGGGCCGAGAATTCCGGATGGCTCGTTGACGCACGCGTTGTTGTACGCGTTGATTCGCTTCAGGTACAGCTCGACAATACCCGTGCTCGTGATCTGTTTCGCGAGGATGGCGCGCTGGATATCGGCGATGCCGGCATCCTGCAAGTGAAACTTTGCCGCGGGCTTCGTTTGTGCACCGGCGCTCACAGCGGCGAGTCCCAGGAGCGGCAATAACGCAAGCCAGGCCGCCGTTTTTGGTGTGGCAAGCGGTCTCGCCTGCCACCGTGCAGAATCAACAATTCGCAGGATGGGTTTCTGGAGAGCCTGTGTGCTTTTGGATTTCATGTATCAGCCGCGGGATCAAGTATATTCCGGGCAGCTCACCGGAGCCTGCTCAAATAAACTCAAATGAAGTGGAGAAGCTCTTCGGGGCGCTGATACGCCGTAAACCGCTCCGCTCGGATCGGTCACCCAATTCTTCTCATGGTCGTCAGGCAGGCTATCGCCGACGGAAAACTCGAACATATTCCATCATTCAAAAGATTCGTGGCGACAGAAAGGAAAGAGCACGTTCTCCACGACTCTGGTTTGGGGTTCCTGCCTGATCGCGATGAGCGGGGTGCATGTTGCTCTCGCCGGATCCCTGGGGTTCTGACTGTAGCCGGTCTTCTTGTTTGGACGGGCCCACTGCCTCAAGGTCCGCATGCGTGAGGCGAGCACAGCAGACTCCTCTGTGTCATGAACGCGCTCGGGAACAGTTTCATCGTTCCGCCAAACCGGGTTTTGAAATATCACAGTATTGGGAATGCGCGCCATCCTGATATATACTGCAATCTGTCCGTGATGAACAAACGCGCACTCCTTATCCTCCTCGCGGCGCTTTTTGCAGCCGCCCTCGCCTTTGCCCAGGAAGGCCATCCACTGGTCGGATCGTGGCACGGCGAATTCACGCCTTCCTCGGGTCCGAAGTCCCGCATTGTGATGGCCCTCAAATGGGACACGAAGAACATCACGGGCACCCTGAATCCCGGCCCTCGTTCCGGACCGATCAAGGCGACCCTCGACGCGGAGAAGTGGATGGTCCACTTCGAAGCCGACGCCAAAGATATGGCTGGCCACCCTATGCACGTCGTCGGCGACGGCAAGCTCGACAACATTGGTTCCTACAACCGGACAATCACCGGCACATGGGCGCAGGGCGACTCGAAGGGCGAATTTAAAATCACGCGGGATTGACGATGCCAGCAAAGATTTTGCCAGGAACGATTTCGCCGGGAAAGATATCAGGCGGACTGGCTGTCATCCTCACCGCTGCCACGGCTTTTGCGTCGAGCCCGAGCATCGCACGGCACGAGAAAGCCCGCGCTCTCATCCTTGATGCCTGCACCGCGTGCCATACGCTCGAGCGCGTCGAGCGACAACGCCTGAACGAGGATCAATGGCACGGTGTAATCGCCGGCATGCTTTCCGAAGGCGTGCCGCTGACCGACGAAGAGACGACGCTCGTGGTCGAGTACCTCGCGGCGAATTTCGGACCGGAGACTCCCTGACTGGATGCTGAAAGAAACTCTTAATCTAAAACGCATAGCAAAGCCGTGGTGGGGCAGGCATTCAGCCTGCCGGGGCGCTTTCGCTCTGGTCGCGCTGGCGGCAACCGGGACGATTCCGGTATTCGCGCACCATTCGCTCGCCGCCGCATACGACGACAAAAAGCCGGTAACGCTCAAAGGCCCGATCACCAAGATCGACTGGACCAATCCTCACGTCTTCATTTTTCTCGACGTCGCCGATACGCGCGGCAACGTGGTGAACTGGGCTGTCGAGTTTCCCAGCCGCATCGAGATGAAGCGGGACGGCTGGACACAGGAATCCGCGCAGATCGGGGAAGTCGTCACAGTCGAGGGCTCGCTCGCCCGCGACGGCAGCAAACAGGCAAACGGCAAGCTCGTCACTCTTGCCAGCGGAAAAAAGCTCAACGCCGCTCCGGCTCCGTTTCCGAAGCTCTCGTCCGCGCCTGCGAAACCCGCGCCGCGATGGCCTGACGGTCACCTGCGCCTCGGCCGCCTGCCCGGCGAAGCCGGATACTGGACCAGTACCGCGAGCTCGATCATGGAAGAAACCGGCGCCAACGTTCGGATAAATGCCGAAGGCTTGCTCGCCAACATCAACGATGCGGGCAAGGTCGCGCCGCTCCAGCCGTGGGCCAGGGGTCTTTATGAATACCGGCAAAAGACGCTGCTGGCGGATGACCCCATGGCGTCGTGCCTGCCGCCCGGCGGGCCGCGCCAGTTTCAGGTGCCCTACGGAATCCGCATCATCGAACAGCCCGAGAAAAAGCGTATCTTCGTGATGTCCGGCGGCGGGAATCGCAACTGGCGGCTGATCCATCTGGACGCGCGCGCCCACCAGCCCGACGATGTGACGCCGACCTATTACGGCGATTCCGTCGGCAAGTGGGATGGCGATACTCTCGTCATCGATACGCTCGGGTTCAACGAAAGATTCTGGTTCACCAACGGCGGGCTCCCGCACACCGAAAACCTTCACCTCACCGAGCGCCTTTCGCGCCCCGACTACAACACACTAAAATACGAAGTAACGGTGGACGATCCAGGCGCCTACACGAGGACGTGGAAGAGCAGCTGGAATTTGCGGTGGGTCCCGAACCAGGATATCGACGAATATTTTTGCGACGAATACAACAGAGATACAGAACACAGGTGAGATATGGCGATCAAATTGAGTAAAATCCGTATGCTTGCGACGGGAATCAGCCTGCTGGCGCTTGCGCTTCCAGCGCTGGCGCACCATTCGTTCTCGGCTGAGTATGACGCCAAGAGACCAGTGACTCTTAAGGGCGTAATCACGAAGGTCGACTGGATGAACCCACACGTCTACTTCTATATGGACGTCGAGGATGAGCACGGCAAGGTCGTGAGCTGGGGTCTTGAGATGGGGCCTCCGCAGGGCCTGCAGCGCGCCGGCTGGACCCGCAACACGATGCAAATAGGCGATGAGGTCGTCGTCGAAGGCTCCCTCGCCAAGGACGGCAGCAACCAGGCGAACGCCCGCTCCGTAACCCTGGCCAGCACGGGCAAGAAGCTTGGCGGCGCCTCGAGCGAAGGCCAGATACCCTGATGCGTCTCACCATCCTGCTGGCAGGTCTCGTCGGCGCCACGCTGATAGCGCAGGTCCCCCAGGGATTGACTCCGCCTCCCGCCGGACCTGACGGAAACATCAACCTCAACGCCGGTCGCCTCGCGGGAACTGGCCGGGGTGGACGCGGGCGCCAGCGGCCCCCGGCGCTTCCAACACCACATCTGCCCGATGGGCGCGTGTCGTTCGGTCCGATGCCCGGCGAAAAAGGGGTCTGGGAAGGTAACGCCGGATCCACACTGGCGACCAACGTCAAAGGCATCGACAATCCGCGGATGAATCTTCCGACCAATCTGAAGATCGCGGATGTGCCGTTCCAGCCGTGGGCGCGCGCGGTTTACGAATTCCGCCAGGCGTCGACGACGAAGGACGATCCGCACGTCCGCTGCAAGCCCTCGGGCGGTCCTCGCATGTTCCATACGCCGTATGGGATGGAGTTTCTGGATCTCCCGGATCAGAAGCAGGTGGTCATCGTCGGTGTCGGTGGTCCGCACACCTGGCGCGTGATTTACATGGATGGCCGCCAGCACCCGAAGGATCTTGACCCAACCTTCTCCGGCCATTCGATCGGCAAGTGGGAAGGTGATTCGCTCGTGGTCGACACTGTCGGCTTCAATGAGAAGTTCTGGTTGACGCGCGAGGGGATTCCCTACACGAGCTATCTTCATTTGACGGAGCGGTTTACCCGCCTCGACTCGAACACGATGAAGTATGAAGCGACGATTGACGATCCAGGCGCTTATACGAAGACGTGGACTGGCGGATGGTTGATCCAGTGGCAGCCGAATGAAGAGTTGTACGAATACGTCTGCCAGGACAACAACCGCGACGTGCGGCACATGTATGGTGGAAACCGCGAGGGCGGCGACAAATAATTCCCGCTGCAACATACGAAGATTCGACGGCAGCATGTGGGGCAGGTTATCGACCTGGTTGTCAACCCGCGGCGGATTGTCAATCGGCCTGATCCGTTCGCGCAATAGTCTCCGCCGTCAATTGTTTAGCATGATGACGCGGCCGGCCGGCCCGAACCAGACCTCACCGCGTCCCAGCATGATTCCGCGGTCGTTCACGAACATGTTGCGGGGAAATGCCGCTGCGATTGCTTTCCGGTAAGCGGGCGTAAAGACCGCGTCGTATTGCGCGAGCAGCTCCTGCGAACTGTGAATCACCCTCACGCTCGCCGCCAGATGTATACGGATCGGATAGTCGATCATCGACGCGACCGCGGACCTGTCCCCCTTGCTGACCGCCTCCTGGAACCGGAATGCGGTCCGGTGAATCAGGCTGTCGTCCTGAACACCCGCGGCCTCGTACAGGTGCGTCAGGGTCCCGGCGTTTCCGCTCTCCAGCGATAAATAGACGGGCTGTTTCGGTGCCGTGCCGGTCCTCTGCCACCAGCCTGAGATGATCTGGCAGCGCAGGGCTCCTGGAAATTGTCCCCGCGGATCATGCTCGGCGAACTCCGCATCGAAGTGGGCAGTGACCTTGCCGTTGCCATCCAACTCGTCAAGCTCCAGGCGTTTTCCGTCGAGGGCTTTTCCCCTGATCCGGATGTCCTTCAGCTCGGCCGCATGGTAATAGACTCCGGTAAACTCGCCCTGCGCCAAAGCAAGAGTCAGGCGGATTTGATCCTTCTCACCGAGAGTCCCGTTATAACTCCACAGCCACCCGGGCGTTAATTCTTTGGCCGTGCAGGCAGCTGTCGCCGAATGCGGCGCTGCAGCGAGCAACACGCCGGCCAGCCACGCCCACACAATATTCGTCACGCTTCTTTACTTGGCGGCCTTCAGTTCCGCGTAGACCTGCCCGACGAACCGATCGATCGTTGTCGGGCCTCCCGGAACTTTGGAGTCATACGCAGCGGTTGGTTTCGACGCCATCACTTCCTCCAGCGTCTTTCCCTGCGAAACCATCGGCGCAATCTTGTCCCGAATCGCGATGATCATGTCGCGATGGGCGGCGAGGCCGGTGCGGTCCGTGATCTCCCCATGCCCCGGCACCACCTTCGTCGTCGCGTTGCAAAGCTTGATCGCCGTATCGATTCCCGCCAGCATACCGTTCAGCGAGCCGCCGTTGGCGCGATCGATGTTCGGATACCCCAGTGAGCGGAAGTAATCGCCGATCATGATCACGTTGGCCTTCGGGAAGAACACCAGCGTGTCGCCATCGGTGTGCGCTTTCGGAATCGGAATCGCCTGGACGTCATCGCCATCCATGTGGAATGTTAGCGGACTTTCATAAGTAATCACCGGGAGCGCCGCAGCCGGAGCGCCGGTGCCCGTGGCCGGATGCGCCAGCCGGTTTCGCAGCTCTTCGCGCGCGAAGATTGTGACGCCCATCTTTCCGAGATTCTCGTTGCCGCCGGTGTGATCCGGATGCACATGCGTATTGATCAGAAACTTGATCGGCTCGTTCGAAACCTGCTTCACCGCCGCCACGATCTTCTCCGTCAAAGGAGCGAACTGGCTGTCCACCATCAGCACGCCATCCGGACCCGCAAGAACTCCGATCGCTCCACCCTGGCCGTTCAGCACATAAAAGTTGGGAGCGAGCTTCACGGTTTCGATCTTGACCTTGCTGTAGTCCGTTTGCGCGGGCGCTTGGGCAAGAGCATCGCCGATCAGGGTTAGTGCCGCCAATGTCAGGAATACCGATTGCAGTACGTTCATGGTCTTCGCTCCTTTTACTTTGAACAACCTTTGGCGGCGGCATCGAGATGATCGAATAACCGCGCATCGCCTTCCGCGCCGAGATTCAGTACGTGGCTTTGTCCTTCTTCGACGTGGAATTCAACCGTGTAGCCTTTCTTCCGGAACATCTTCGACTGCTGCTCCATTGCTGCTCGCCATCCATCATCGTTGCCCCCCACGAGCATGTAGAGGCACATCGGCTTGAGAGCCTCCACCGTTTCGCTGCCGGCATCTTCCAGCAGCCCGGGAAGCCCGGTCACCGACCAGAAGTATTGCGGATAATGCGACGCCACGAAAAACGCACTGATGCCGCCGTTGGAGAATCCCGCGACGTGCATCTTCCCATCCCGCACCTTGTAATCGTGCAGGATCATGTCGAGAAATTCCGGAAATACCTTCGCGCCGCCCTGATGGAACAGATCTCCGTGCGGCGCCGCCGGACTCACGACAATGTAACCGCGCTTTTTCCCTTCCAGCCCCCAGTAGCGACTGAGGCCGTTATCCACAATCGGCATGTCCTGCGAACCGCCGGCGAATGCAAGAATCACCGGATACGTCTTCGCCGCGTCGAAACCCTCCGGCAGCAGGACCTTGTAATCCACCTTCATGCCGCCAAACGTCCCGCTCTTCACGAGCGTCGCGGCCGGGCCGTTTGCGTTGAACAGTACGGCCAGCACAGCGATGTTGAAAATGCGGCCTTTCATCACGATAAGTTTAATGCAGCCCGGACTAGAATGGGGCATGTCGCCAAAGTTCCTGCTGGTTACACTCGTTGCATCGTCTCTGCTGTGGGCGCAGGCGCCCCCGCCAGACGTCGTCGTATTCAGCAACGGAGAAAGGCTCGTAGGAAAACTGGTGCGATCGAACGACTCGTCTGTCACATTCAAAAGCGACACACTCGGCGATATTACCTTCGACTGGAGCAAGGTCAAAGAGTTGCAGTCGTCGCAATCATTCGTTGTGCTGCCCAGGAATGTCCACCTGACGAAGCACGCCGATACGTCCGCGATTCCCGAAGGAAAGATCGCGGTTGCGGAGCAGAAGATCACGGTGACCCCGGATACCGGCCAGCCGAAGACGGTCGCAGTCGTTGATGCGGATCATCTGATCGACAAAGCGGACTTCGAAAGCGAAGTCCAGCATAACCCCGGTTTCCTGGCGGATTGGGGCGGTACGATCACCGCGGGCGCAACCCTTGTCCAGGCGACGCAGGAAAGCCGGACCTTCACCGCCACAGTGAACCTCGTGCGTCTGGTCCCCGATGTGGACTGGCTCCGTCGCCGTAACCGTACGATCGTTGACTTCAATGCCGCCTATGGCACGCTGCGGCAGCCGGCAACGCCGACGGTCAAAACGCAAATTCTCCACGCAGACCTTGAGCGCGACGAGTACTTATCGCCGGCGTTCTTCGCCTTTGGACAAGCGGCCTTCGATCACAACTTCTCACAAGGCCTTGATCTGTCGCAGACCTTCGGCGGTGGACTCGGATGGAGCGCCGTCAAACGCGCCAACGAAAGTCTCGATCTGAAGGCTGGCATCACCTACGTGCGGCAGAGCTTCGCGGCGGCCGCCGTCGACCAGGATCTCATCGGGTCGGTATTTGAAGAAGACTTCACGCGCGGATTGCGGCGTGGCATCAAGTTTAGCCAGCAGTTGATCGTTTCGCCGTCGTGGAATAACACGGATGCGCTTTCGGCGATCGGTAACGCACTGCTTACCGTGCCGGTTTACAAGCGGCTGAACTTCTCGCTGGGGACGATCGATAACTACCTGCACGACCCGCCGCCGGGCTTCAAGAAGAACTCCTTCCAGGCGACGATGGGTTTGACCTACGCTCTCCGGTGAGAGCGTGTACTAACTGCCGGCCTTCCTGCCCGCGCGGACGAGTTGATCGATATTCACAAAATCGGTCGGATAATCGCCCGTGTAACATGCGTAGCAATACTGACCGCGATCATCGGCCACCGATTGCTGCAGGCCGTTCATCGAAAGGTAAGCAAGCGAATCCGCCTCGATGAATCGCCGAATCTCGTCAATCGAATTATTGGCAGCGATCAGTTCGCTCTTGTTCGGCGTGTCGACGCCATAAAAGCAAGGCGAGATCGTAGGCGGGCACGAGATCCGCATGTGGACTTCGCGCGCCCCCGCCTGCCGCACCATCCGAACAATCTTTCGGCTTGTCGTTCCGCGTACGATCGAGTCGTCAACCAGCACGACACTCTTGCCATCGAGCAGGCTCCGCACCGCATTTAACTTGAGCTTCACGCCGAAATCGCGAATCGCCTGTGAAGGCTCGATGAACGTGCGCCCGACATAATGGTTGCGGATCAACCCCTGGCGGTAAGGCAATCCCGACTCGGCGGAATAGCCGAGCGCCGCTGCGTTACCAGAATCCGGTACGGGCACGACGATATCGGCATCCGCAGGCGCTTCGCGAGCCAGCAGCATCCCAAGGCTCTCGCGTGACTCCTGTACCGGGCGCCCGAACACGATCGAATCCGGTCGCGAAAAATAGACGTGCTCGAATACGCACTGGGAGAGCCGTCTTTGCGGGGCGTAGCGCTCGCGGCTGACGCCTTCCGGCCCCACGATCACCATCTCGCCTGGTTGCACGTCGCCCATGTAAACGGCGTTGATCAGATCGAAAGCGCAGGTTTCGGAGGCGAAGACGTGGGCGGGAGTTCCGCCGCTGAATTCCAGCTGGCCCATCGCGAGCGGACGGAAGCCCTGCGGATCGCGCGCGACGATGACGCGATCCTGCGCCAGAAACACCAGCGAGAAGGCGCCTTCGAGTTGCAGCAGGGCATCGCGCAGCGCTCCGGCGAGCGTGCGCTCGCGGGAATGCGCGACCAGGTGCAGGATAACTTCGGTATCGCTCGAAGCCTGGAAGATCGACCCGCGCGCTTCCAGATCGGCCCGCAGCTCCGCCGCGTTCGTGATGTTGCCGTTGTGCGCGACCGCAATCCGGCCCTTGTTGCAGTGGACCGAAAACGGCTGCGCGTTGCGCTCGACCGTGTCGCCGGTCGTCGAATAGCGCGTATGGCCAATGGCGAGCGAGCCGGGCAATTCCTGCAGCACGGGCTCGGTGAAAATGTCCGCCACATGCCCCATGGATTTTTTCGTATAGATCTGCTCGCCGTCGCTGGTCGAGATGCCGGCGCTCTCCTGACCGCGATGCTGCAGGGCGTACAACGACAGGTAGGCTAACTTCGACGCTTCGGGGTGCCCGTAAATGGCAGCGACACCGCACTCTTCGTGGAGTTTATCCAGCATTGTGTGTATGAAGAAGTTGGGGAAGACCGGTTTCGAAGGACTGCTTCAAATCGGCGATGGCGATGTCAATCCACATGCTGGAACCGTCTCCGATCTGTAACCGCTCTTTCATTGTAACGCCGATGCGCGGACAAGCGACATCGAAACGCAACGCAATTTCGCGAGTCCGCTCCGGCTCTTTCGTCGTCAGCAGGATACGCGACGGCGCCTCTCCAAACAGGGTGAACTCGACGCGCTCCGCGACTTCAATCTCGATGCGCGCGCCCAACTCATGCGTACAGGATTCGCTCACCGCTACCGCCAGCCCTCCGTCGCTCAGATCGTGCGCGGATTCGGCCAGGCCCGCGGCAAGAATCTCCCGAACGCAATCGTGGACGCGCTTTTCGTATGCCATGTCGAGCTGCGGCGGCAATCCCCAAAGCTGGTTGAGGATGACCTTCGCGTACTCGCTGCTGCCAAACCGCAACGCATGATTCTCGCCCGGTCCGCCAAGCAGCATCACGTGCGCACCTTCGCTCCGGAACTGAACCGGTGCGGGCAGCGCGGTCTTCATCAGCCCGATGATGCCGAGCACCGGTGTCGGGTAGATGCCTTCGCCGAGCGTCTCGTTGTAAAGGCTCACATTGCCGCCCGTGATCGGCGCCTCGAAAAACGCGCAGGCCTCCGCGATGCCCTCGATTGCTTCGACCAGTTGGGCCATGATCTCCGGACGCTCCGGGTTGCCGAAATTCAGGTTGTTGGTGGCCGCGACCGGGATCGCCCCGGTTGTCGCCAGATTGCGGCAACATTCCGCGACCGCGAGCTTTGCGCCCTCGCGCGGATCTAGATAACAGTAGCGCCCGTTGCCATCGAGCGACATCGCGATCGAGGTGCCGGTTTCCTTCACACGAACGACCGCCGCGTCCGACCCCGGACCCACCAGCGTGTTGGTGCGCACCATGTAGTCGTACTGCTCCCAAATCCACCGCTTCGAGCAGAGGTCGGGTGAGGCGACCAGGCGCAACAGATCGCGGTTCAAATCCTCCGAGGCGGGAATGTGCTCAGGAGGCTCCATCGACGCCCCGCGGTGCGGCTTGACGTTGTGCGGACGGTCGTAACGCGGCGCTTCATCCGCCAGCGCGGCGTTGGGGATCTCCGCCATCAACTGGCCGTGATGGCGAATCCTCAACAGCCCGCCTTCGGTAACGACGCCGATGGTGACAGCGTCGAGCCCCCATTTCCGGAAGACCTGGAAGACTTCGCTCTCGCGCCCTTTCTCGGCGACCAGAAGCATGCGCTCCTGCGATTCCGAAAGCAGCATCTCGTAAGCCGTCATGCCGGATTCGCGCTGCGGGACCTTGTCCAGATCGATGTCGATACCGACGCCGCCGCGGCTGCCCATCTCACACGACGACGAGGTCAGACCCGCCGCGCCCATGTCCTGAATCGCGACGATAGCGCCCGTCTTCATCGCTTCGATGCAGGCTTCGAGCAGCAACTTCTCCAGAAACGGATCGCCCACCTGAACGTTCGGACGCTTTTGCTTCGACTCCTCGGTGAACTCCGCGCTGGCCATGGAGGCGCCGTGGATGCCGTCGCGTCCGGTCTTCGCACCCACGTAGATCACCGGGTTGCCGATCCCGGAGGCTTTGGCGTAGAAGATCTCGTCCTCTTTGCAAACGCCGAGCGCGAACACGTTGACCAGTGGATTCGCGGAGTAGCACTCTTCGAACACCGTCTCGCCACCGACCGTCGGGACGCCGAAGCAGTTGCCATAATGCGCGATCCCACTGACGACGCCGGTGAGGATGCGGCGATTTCGATCAGCGTTCGGCGAGTTTACGGGTGGACCGAAGCGCAGCGAGTCCATCACCGCGATCGGACGCGCACCCATCGTGAAGATGTCCCGCAGGATTCCGCCGACACCCGTCGCGGCGCCCTGAAAAGGCTCGATGTAGCTCGGGTGGTTGTGCGACTCGATCTTGAACGCCACGACCCAACCGTCGCCAATGCCCGCGTGGTCAAGAGGGTGGTTAAGAGAAATAATGCCGGCGTTCTCGCCGGGCCCCTGGACGACATATTTGCCGGTCGTGGGGAGTTTCTTCAGGTGGATGCGGGAGCTCTTGTACGAGCAATGCTCACTCCACATCACGCTGAAAACGCCGAGCTCGGTGTAACTCGGCTCGCGTCCGAGAAGCGTGACGATTTTCTGGTACTCCGCGGGCGTGAGCTGATGCTGCTCGATCAGCTCCGGTGTGATTATCATCTCGTGAGAGCTGGTACTACCGAGAGCATCGATTCAAGAATGCCGAGCCCGTCCGTCGATCCCATAAGCGGATCGCTGGCGCGCTCAGGGTGCGGCATCATCCCCAGCACGTTGCGCTGCCGATTCAGGATGCCGGCGATGTCGCGCAACGCCCCATTCGGATTGTCCAGGTAACGGAACACCACGCGGTCTTCGGCTTCAAGTTCATCGAGGGTGCGATCGTCGGCGAAATAGCGACCGTCACCGTGGGCGACGGGCATGCGAAGGAGTTGGCCCTTCGTGAGCTTCGAAGTAAACGGCGAGTCGGCGGTTTCGGTACGCAGCACGATCTGGCGGCAGACGAATCGCAGGCTCTCGTTGCGCAGAAGGGCGCCGGGGAGCAATCCCGCTTCGACCAGGATCTGGAAGCCATTGCAAAAGCCGGCGACGAGTCCGCCGTCAGCCGCGAACTTTTTCACGGCACTCATGACGGGAGAAAAGCGCGCGATGGCGCCGCAGCGGAGGTAGTCGCCGTAGGAAAAACCACCGGGAAGAATGACGGCGTCTACTTTACTCAGGTCCGTCGAATCGTGCCAGATAAACTCGGCGCGGCCATGCAGGTTCTCGTTAATCGCGTACCACGCATCGTGGTCGCAATTGCTGCCTGGGAAGACGACGACGCCGACTTTCATCCTGGGAGTCTTCAGTTTAGCAGGATGCCTCCCGAAGGAATATAGTAGTGAAAATGCTTCGGCCCCCATTGACGCGCTCCTTTGTTAAGGCTGCTCTGGTGCTGCTACCGTCACTGCTGCAGGCCCAATTCAACGACAGCGGCCCGCAGGTTGCCAAAGGACTGCCGCCGCCGCGAATGGCGGACGGACATCCCGACTTCACCGGCGTCTACCACGCGCCGGGATACGGCCCGGGCGATCCTCCGATCCGGAACGCCGAGACGATCGCCCGCAACATCGCGCGCGATCTGAAACCTGAGGACGTGCCGCTGCTGCCTTCCGCCGCCGCGCTCATGAAGCAGCGCAACGATACCAACAGCAAGGACGATCCCGAAGGCCTGTGTCTGCCGATGGGGACTCCTCGCAAGGATCCGTATCCGTGGAAGATCATCCAGACGCCGCAGCTGTTCCTCATCCTCTATGAGGGCAACGTGCACAGCTACCGGCAGGTGTTTCTCGATGGCCGCCCGCACGATCCGAACGTCGAGGACACCTGGTGGGGCGACTCGATCGGGAAGTGGGACGGCGAAACGCTGGTCGTCGACACTGTTGGCTTAAATGACAAAGCCTGGCTCGACCTGATCGGACATCCCCGGTCCGAAAAGGCTCACATCATCGAACGCTTCACGCGTGCGGAACTCGGCCGGATCAATATCGAGATTACGATCGATGACCCTGGCTCGTATTCGAAGCCGTGGAAGGTGCTGGAATCGGCTCAACTTGCGCCGGGTTGGGAGTTGCAGGAATACATCTGCAATGAGAACAACCGGGACGCGGCGCACCTGGTCGGCAAGTAACTCTTCACTTCATTTTCAGCCAGTCGTCGATCTTCACGCGGCCCAGCACCTTCGCTCCGCCGCGACCGTCGGGGATGAAGATGAGCGCTTCGCCATCCTCCATTCCAGCGGCTTGTTGTGGGAACGCTCCCGTGAGATTCGGAAAGTGAGTCACGAGGATGGTGTTCGTGCCGTTGGGAAATTCGGTCGCGCGTTTCTTCAGCCAGTCCGCCTGCGCGGCGGTGCCGCCCTGCATGCTGCGGCCGTTATCCCCCAGCTCCGGCACGGGCCTGGGATTCGGCCACTGTGCGAGGCGGATGGTTTCGCGCGCCCGCGCAGTCGGGCTGGTAAAGACTTCGCCGACGGGAATCTTCAGATCGCGAAAGGCTTTGCCCATTGCGGTGGCGCTGGAGCGGCCGGTATCATCCAGTTGGCGCTCGGTCGCTCCCGCCGGAACTTCGCGTGGAGAACTCGCATGACGCATTACGATCACGCACCCGCCGTGCCGCAACGTGTTCACGATGGATGGGGCCGGCGCGACAGATTGGGCCAACGACACGCTGGCGTAGAGCAACGCACAGGTTGCCGCAAGCGGGCGCATTACCTCACCACCTGACAGGAAAAGTTCCCGATGTCGTCGGTGCTGCCGGAACCTTTGTAAGTCGCGACCTGCGGATAGGGACAAAGCGGACGCGTCCTCACCACAGCGCCTTTGACGACCTTCGACGCCGGAATCTGCGCGGGAGGCTTGCCGCTGAGCACCCATTGATCCAGCGCGCTGACCATGTCGAAGGTGCTGGTGCCATCGCCCCCTCCGCAATGCCCCATGCCTGGCACCATGAAGAGGCGATAGGAGCCGTCGATTTTCGGCTTGCCCATCGCTTCCACGACGCTCTTATAATAGTTCACGCTGCTGCCTGGCGGAATGCCGGGGTCGGCCCAGCCGTGATACTGCAGCAGCTTGCCGCCGTGCGCGAAGAGCGGCTGCAGATTTGGATCGACGGAGTTCATCGTGGTGGCGGCGATCTTATCGGCGCGCGTGATATCGGCGTCTGGGTCGAACTTCAGGTAATCCCACTTCGGGTCTTCGAAGACGAGGTATTTGTAGACGTCGACGGCGAGGTCCATCGGCTTCGGGCCGGAGAGAGTAGCCCAGCCGGCTTCGCTGCCGGGTTGGAGGCCGGGGAAGAGGTTCTGGCCGGATTTGGATGTGGGGCCCGCGTAAACTTTGCGGGCGACTTCCACTTGCGCGGAGGTGAGGCATTCGGGTCCGTCTGCGTCTTTGCATTCGATGACCTTCGGATCGAAGCGGCAGCGGGTCGGATCTTCGATAACGCCATCCCGCACACCGTCAAGCATGTCGCATTGGTCGAGGGCGGCTTTGTGGAGCGCGGCGTATTTGACCGGTGGAATGTAACCGGCTTCGTCTTTGTGCGTGATGGCGGCCGTCCACACCTGGCTGCCCTGGAGGTGCGTGGTGTAGTTGGCGGGAGCGCCCGCGATAATGCCGTCGTAGTCGTCGGGATAGCGCTGGGCTTCGACCATAGCCTGGCGTCCGCCAGTCGAGCAGCCGTTCCAGTAGGATTGTTTCGGCGTGCTCGCATAATAGGCCGCGGTGATCGCTTTCGCGGCGAGGGTCATCTCATGGACCGCACGGTAGGCAAAGTCGACAACCTTTTCGGGATGGTGGGGAATGAAGTTGGGATTGTTGCCCGCGTGGCCGGTGTCGGTGCTGGCGGTCGCGTATCCGGCAGCGAGGGCGGTGGCCATCGCGGGATAGCTGATGGTGCCGGCCCACGCGCCGTTGCCAACGGATTGCAGCTTGCCGTTCCAGCCCGACGCGGGCAGCCAGATTTCGATTTTGATTTCAGAGTCGGGGACAGGCTTAAGTGTGGCGGCGATGCGGCAGAAGGCTGGCAGGGCTTTATAGACTGCGCCGGCGTTTGGGCCGCGGCCCGGCGGGGCAGGGAAGGCGCCAGGAGCGAGAGTCGCCGCGGTTGTGATTGCGCCGTGGGGCAGCGTAAACGATGAAAGGCTCTCGCACGGCGGCGCGGCAAGAGCCACGGTGGGGATCAGGGTGAGTAAAAGTCGCGAGGTCATGGTCAGTTCTCCGAGGGTCTTTCGAGGTGGTCGACGACGAGGACGTCGACGGGCGCTTTCGCGGCTTCGAGCCTGAGACCGAGTTGTTCCTGTACCGCAGTGAAGATGGACGGGCCTTCAGACACGTCGGTTTTGTCGGCTGGGTCGGGCTCCGCGCTCCATGTGAGTTTGACGTCGAACGTCTTTTTGAAGCCGGTTTTATCGACGACGATGCGATCGAGGTTGAACGTGAGAGCGTCGGCGAGTTGCGGCATCATGAGCCGCGTGCCGTCTGCGTGATTGCTTCCGGAGAACCACTGGCCGCAATAGTTGGGCGGCGGAAGGGGACACGGGCCTTCCTTCGAGAGCTCAACCTTGATGCCGCCTTTCGCGGGCACCAGCGCAAAGACGGACATCGTCTTCTTCGCACGGTGGTATTTGAGCTGAAAGCGCTCCGCGAGCAGCGATTGAAGCATGCCGTAAATCTGCTCCTGTGACGGCGTGCCTTCGGCTTTCGCTTCGATGTCGTACTTCGCGATCCCGGTCCAGCCGGGGAGTCCGGCGAGCTGAGATTCCTTGATTCGGAATGCCGTCATGATGAGAAACCTGATTGGAATATTTTCCCCGGTAAAGCGATCGGTACCGGAACGCCATGTCGAGTTATGGTCGGCAGAGGTGTTGGGCTTGATGGAGGCGACTTCGAACTTCGGCGGCGGCTGCGAGAAGGCGGCTGCCGCCAACAGGAACAAGGCCATCGGCAGGCGGAACATGGTCATCATTGTATTGAAATGGAGGCGGACATGGGGATGGTGACGTTCGGGCAGCCGGATGACGGTGTGATCCAGATGGCTTATGTGGTCAAGGATATTCGGCAGTCGATGGCGAGGTGGGTGAAAGACCTGAACGTCGGTCCGTGGTTCCTGCTCGACAGTTTTACGGGCGTTGATCCGCTCTATCGGGGGAAGGCTTCGGGTGCCGCGGTTTCGATCGCGATGAGCTTCACCGGACACATGATGGTGGAACTGATTCAGGAGCATGGGCCTGCGCCGTCGGTTTATCGCGAAACGATTGAGAAGCGCGGCTACGGGTTTCATCACTGGGGCATCGCGACCAACGACTTCGAAAAAAGCGTGACGCATTATGAAACCTCCGGTTATGAGATGGCTTTCTTCGCGCGCGTGCCGACCGGCGGCCGCGTTGCGTACATGGATACGACCCGGGATTTGCCCGGAATGGTCGAGCTGATCGAATTGGGTGCAGCGTTCGACGAGGTGTTCGGACGGTTCTATGGGGCGACCGTCGGATGGGACGGGGCGCGGCCAGTCAGAGCGTTCGTTTGATGCGCAGCCCTACGGGGCTTTGCAGGTGAAGTTGGCGGCTTCGTCTATATTGCCGGAGCCTTTGTACTTCGCCATTTGCGGATAGGGGCAAAGAGGCCGGGTGCGGTCGACTTTGCCGTCGCGCGCGGTGCGCGATGCAAGGATCTGGTCGGGGGCTTTCTTCGCTTCCACCCATTGCTCGACGGCGCCGAGCATATCGAAGGTGCTGGTACCTTCGCCACCTCCGCAGTGCGCCATGCCGGGCACCATGAAGAGGCGATAGGAGTCCGTGACTTTACTCGCGCCGCCAAGAGCATCGAGAACGGAGGTGTAGTAGCGGACGCTGCTTCCGGGCGAAATCTGTGGGTCGGCCCATCCGTGATATTGGACCATCTTGCCGCCGCGCGCGATGAAGGCTTTCAGGTTCGGATCGAGCGCATCAACGTCAGCGTCGGCTTTGGTGCTCGCGGCCCAGTCGCTGTCGAAGTTGAAGGTCTTGTAATCCCAGTCGGGATTTTTGAAGACGATGTAGCGGAAGAGGTCGAGTCCGAGGCCCATCGGGCTGGGTCCGGCCATGGTGTTCCAGCCGAGCTCGCTGCCGGGCTCGTGGCCGGGGAAGAGTTCCTCTTTGGTGCGGGGGTTGATCACCGAGGCATAGATGTGGCGCGCGGTTTCAACCTGCGGGGCGGTGAGGCATGCGTTGCTTTCTTCGCCTTTGCACTGGATCACGGCGGGGTCGAATTTGCAACGCGTCGGATCTTCAATGATGCCGTCTTTCAGACCGTCGGCGCCGTCGCAGGCTTCGATGGCGGCGGCGTGGATCGCGGCGAACTTTGCCGGCGGGATGGTGGATGCCTGGTCTTTGTGATTGGCCTGAGCGATCCAGACAGCCTGCGTGGAGCGACCTGTCCAGTTGATGCCGGGGGAGCCGGCGACGATACCGTCGAAGTCGGCGGGATATCTCTGGGCTTCCTTGAGAGCCTGCCGTCCACCGGCCGAGCAGCCATTCCAGTAGGAAAGCTTCGGAGTGTTGCCGTAGTACGCGTTGATGATCGCTTTCGACTGGACAGTCATTTCGTGGACGGCGCGATAGCCGAAGTCGATGAGCTTCTCGGGATGTCCCATCGCGAAGCTGGCGCTACCGCCTTCGTGGCCCGTGTCGGTCATGGCTGCAGCGAAACCGTGCTCGACTCCGGCGGCGAGAGTGCCTGGGGTGATTGAACCGGTGTAGCCGCCATTTCCATTGGCTTCCAGCTTGCCGTTCCATCCTTTACCATCAGGCGAGGCGGAGACGGGGAGCCAGAGCTCCATTTTGATGTCGGAGTCGCTGGATGGTTTGATCGTCGCGGCGACGCGACAGAAGGCGGGGAGGTTTTTGAAGGCCGCGTTCGGGTCACCGCCGCGTCCGCGTCCGGTGGCAGGAGCGGTGAAGGCTCCGGCGGCGACGGGCTGGGCGAGCGTGATGGTGGTGTTCGGGAGAGAGAGCGAGGTCAGGCTCTCGCAGGTTTGGGCGGCCTGGGCCGAAGAAACCGTCGCAATAAAAAAAACACCGGCGGCAAGACCGCCGGTGCCACATAACATTCGGAATGGCATTATCACTTCTCCGGTTTTTCGTCAGGGGAGCCAGTGCCAGTTGAGCCGAGGAACAGGCGCTTGCCGTCGGCAAACGTGATATCGCGGCCATTGGCGCGGTTGGAACCGTCCTTGGCCTGATAGCCTTCGATCACGATCTCGGAGCCGGCTGGCAATGAGGCCTTGGTGAAGCCGCGGCGCAGGAGAGCGTTCGGGCTGCCACCCTCGACCATCCAGTTGACGACTTTGCCATCCGGACCCTTGACGTCGATATGGATCCAGGAGTGGGGATTGATCCACTCCATTTCCGTGACGGTGCCGGTGAGTTTGATCGGCTTCTGCGGATCAAACTCAGCGGCAAAAGAATGGTGCGCCCACAGAGGCGCGGCGGCAAGCAAAATGCTCGTGGCCGCCAGTGCAATTGCAATCTTCTTCATAGTGTCGTACCTGCTAGTGTCGGCCTGTTATTCGCCTAATGCAGCGCGTCCGTTTGGCTTGATGCCCTTTGCTTCGTCGGCGCGGGCGCCGGTGAGGTTGTTTCGCATGCCGTAATTGCCCTCGGTGCAGGCGTATTCGAAGAGCGGGCCATCGATCTTCGCGATGCTCATTTCGCCAAACCACGGCTTATCCCACACGGTGGGGTCCTCGACCGTGAACTGATACTTGAGGGTGTCAGCACTCGGGCGGCTGAAGCGCTCGACGACGTGCAGGTTTTCATCCGAGCCCCGGAAGGAGTTACGGGCGCTGAAATTCGTGGTGTCGACGACAAGCGTGTCGCCTTCCCAGTGTCCGCGGCCGTCGCCGAGGAGGAGGCGGATGCTCGGGTCAACGTGCGGGCGGCCGTCGGTCGGAATGATGCGGGTGTCGTGAATCATTTCGCTGGTGATGGCGACGTAGCCCTCACCCTGCGAGACCTGAATGTTGCTGTTGTAGCCGCCTGCGGTCATGGGTGGCGCGCCATTCCAGACGATGCATTGTTCGGCGAGACCGCGGTTCTCGGGTCCGTCGAATTCGTGGCCGCGGTTGGCGGCCTGTTTGGCGACCTGGCGTTGCCGGGCGGCGGGAAGTACCGGGGGCACGCGGCCTTCGGGTCCGGTGACGATCGATGTGCGGATACCGGTAGAGACTTTGTTCTGATCCTTTTCAAGACCGAACTGCGCCATGTCGTAGTGGACGTCCGCGTAGGTGCCGGGTCCGGTCGGCGCCTTGGCTGCGAGCGACCTCTTTGCATACGCGGCGGCTTCTTCGGGTGTGAAGAATTCCTTGGCGCCGAGGTCCTTCGGCCGTTCGAACGGAACGGTTGTCGAGGTGGTGAAGTAGCCCGAGAGGTCGGGTTTGCCGTCGGGAGTGCGGGGCGCGGCCGACGCCTTGCCTGCCGCTTCCTTCGCGAAGAGGGCAGTCTGGGCCTTGCCCTGACTTTGGGCGAAGGCGGGCACCGCGGCGAGGACGCCCGCGAGGGGCACCACCGTAAACATCACGGCCGAGGCTTTTGCGACGAATCGATTGCTCATGAAAGCTCCTTCGTTACCTTTGGCGTTACCTTTTCTCACTTCGATTACCTTACTTGCCTATATTCGGACCGGTGCCCTTTTTCCGATATGCACCATATAATAATTCTTCGGCAAATTCAACGCACTTGAATTCGAGCAATTGTGCGTTCTTTTCCACATGCCGGTAGAGGGGCATACTGATTTTCCATGACCTGGAGAACGTTTTGGGGTCCTCTATAGTCGCCTCATACATCAAGACGTCGGCGCTGCGCGGCGTGTAACGCTCCGTCACGTGCAGAGCATCACTGTGGAAGTTGCCTGCGCGGTCGAACCAGGTTTTGTCGTTGAGACCGGTGACGTCGATGACGAGCGAGTCGCCTTCCCAGTGGCCGAATGACCAGCCCATCCAGCTATCGACGGGGGCCGGCGTGGGCTTTCCCATGTCGATGTTGCGGACGGCGCTTGCGTACTCATATGAGATGAGAATGTTTTTCTGGCCCTGGATGATTTGAAACGGGTAGGGCATGTAGGTGGCGCGGGGCACGCCGGGGAGATAGCACTTGACCTCGGGATCGTCTTTGAAACGGTTCGCCAGGTTTTGTTTGTGCTTGTCTGCCATTGCCGGGAGGTACGGGATTTCGTTGCCTTCGACAATGCCGGGTCCGGGGGGAATGGCGAAGTCGGCGGCGAGAGAGAAGACGGGTCCGGCGGCCGCGGCGTGGGCCTGAATGTCCCAGTCGGCCGTGTTGAGGGCTTGCCAGATGCCATTGAGGTCGGGTTTGCCATCGGCGGTGCGGGGGGCTTTGTAAGGGGCCTGGGCGGAGGCGCAAGTGGCGATGAGCGCCAGCAGCGCGATGTTAGCGATCGACAAAGATTGTAACCTGTTTTGCATCCTGCAGATGTTCTCCCCAAGGGGCGCCGGATCGGGACGCCGGCGGATGAATACACTTCCACCCGCGACGCTGATATTACAAGCTAATTGCTTCAAAGTCAATCGCGTGGGCGAGATTTCGGATGTGCTGAAAAAGTCATTTGGGAGACACGAATGAACACGAGTGGACACGAATAAATGCATGGCTTCAGGCCGCCTGCCGGATGGGGTGGGGGCTGCGGGGCGAGTGAAGCCGGGATTGGAGCTGTCTGGCCGCTACGAGAAGTCACCGTTGAGGAGCGTTCCAGACCTTTTTATGACATCATAGGCTTCTGGATGCTCTTGCCGACGCGCCTTCCGGGCACAAATGAATGTCAGGGGACGGCCGCCCAGGCAAAATTTCGCGCGCCAGAATTCCGGAGGTGAAGCCGTGCAGGATCTAATCAATTCTTTCGTTCGTCTGTCCGCTGCCATGTCGGTATACAGCTTGCAACAAGTGCAGTCCGCCGTGGGAACCGTCGATCCTAAAGAATCGGTCACGAAACTGAAAAAAATGATCGACTCGATGACGGACGCGCTCACCGCCCAGATCGATGACTCGAAGAAAGCCACGGTCGACAGCATCTCGAATCTCGGATCGGGAGTGGTGGAGCGGACGTTCGAAACGGTATCCAATCTGAACGCGCGCGACATTGTGCAAACCACCAACGATGTGGTTCGCAAGACCACCGATTCGCTCGCCGGTATAATGAAATCCGACAAGAGCGATGACAAGAAGAGTTCAGCCAGTACGCCGAAAGCCGCCGGAGAGGTGCTTGCCACTCATTAATTCAACCGGGTGGCCGATGGGGTCCGCATTGCTGCCGGATTCCGATTTCCCGCGAACTTTTTGACCAACACGGGTTGACCAACACGGGTAACAGCGCCGCAGACGTTTTTCGCCAGTTTGGTTTGGAGGCAACTGGTTTCTGGCGGTCCGTTACGGTGCCGCCGCCGGATGAAGGAATCCGGCCCAGCGAAAAGTTCCGAAGCGCGCTGGAACAACTGGGCGGCGTTTATCTGGCGTTTGGCCAGTTTCTCCGGTGGCGAGCCGACCTGCTGGGGGTGGATTACCTCAACGCGCTCCGCCAGATTCAACCCGTGATTGCGCCGGTAGCGCAGCAGGCCGTTGCGGCATTGGTGCGCGTCGAACTGGGGCCACCGGGAGACGAGATTGCGCGGCGAATGGAAGCCGAGCCCGTATGGTCGACGCTCTTCCGCACCGCATATCTAAGCTGGCACAAAGAGACCATCGTAGTGGTTCAGGTGGCTCGCGAGCCCATCGTCGATTCCGTGCTCGCGGAATTCGAGGTTGGGATCCAGTTTCTCGGACACCCGGATCTGGCGCGCGTGACCACGCCCGGCATTCTGGCTGAGTTCCGGCAGTGGATTCGGGGGGCTGAGTCTACAGTCCGCGAGCGTTCGTATCTGGCCGTGCTCGGGCGCAATCAGGGACAAACGCTTGTCGATTACCCGGTGCTGATCGAGGAAATTACGACGGACCGCATCCTCTGCTGGCCGTGGGTCGAGGGGGAACCAGTGAGTTCGCTGATCCGGCGGGGATCGGTCGAGGCGATCACTCAGGTCGCGGTTGCGGTGCTGGAACAGTTCTTCACGCTGGCGATGGTCGATGCGGATCTCGACGCCGACGCTCTGGTGCTGCCGACAGGCGGGATGCGTCTCGCCGTCCGACGATTCAACAGGCCGCTTTCGGTGCCGCCTCCTTCCGTGAACGTCGGGATGAAATATGTTGCCGCGGTGCTCGAAGGCAACGCTTCGGTTACGGTGCAAACGCTGCTGACGCTGGCGGCGGGCGAATCCACCGCCGCACTGGACGCCAGACTGCTGAACCTGATGTCCGGAATCGAGCCGGAGTTAAAAATAAGGCTCTGGTATCCGGGGTCGGCGGCGGCGTTCGAAAGCAACTGGCGTGCGCTGGAAAAGCTGGGGCTTTCGCGGGCGCGCCCGCTATATCTCGACTGCCTGCACCGCAACCTGATTGCGATCGGCTATTGGACGGCGGACGCCATTTCGGCCGGCGGTGCGGCTCATGACACGATTACCGCGGCGCACAGCCCCGTCGTCAGCCGCGAACTTAAGGCGAGCGCTTCGCAGTTTCTCGATCCGGCGGTTTTGAAGGAATGGTCGGTCGGCCTCACGTTGCTGACCTTCGGCACGATGCGGCAGGCGAACCGGCTGGCGGAGGAGGTTCGCGAGCACAACATTACCCTGGCGGCGGATACGAGACCTTCTCTTCTCGACCTCCAGGCGGCGGATTCCAGGCGTGGAGGCCGCAGGCTCCGGATGAGCTTCGTCGCAGGGCTATTGCTGGTTGCACTGCTGGTGGCTCTGCTATGGGGAAGCCGTGCAGCGGAGCCTGCGGCTTCGTTTCTATTAGCGACGGCTCTGGCGTGCCTGGCCGGATTGATCTGGACTGTACGCAGAATCGGCTGAGGAGAGCACCCAGTTACCCGCGTAGCAACGGCAATTCCGCCGGCGCTGCCTCGAATCCCGGCTCGCCTGAACTCCTGGCGGCACCCTGCAACCGCACTATCATCAGCGTCTGATCGTCATGGGGTAGCGCTTTGCCGAGGAAGCCGCGCACTTGTGCCAGCACGGCGTCGCAGATCCGGGTCGGGGTGCCGGTCCAATTCTCCTTCACGACGTCGAGAATTCGTTCTTCGCCGAATTCCTGATCGGAGGCGTTGACGGCCTCAAAAATTCCATCGGAGAACACTACCAGCAGATCACCCGGAAGGATGGCTATTTGGCTTTGGCGGTATGTAGCGCCGGGCAATACTCCGAGCACCGGCCCACCCTCATTGAGGTGCTGCACTTCGAACTTGCCGTCAGTCATCTGGCGTACCAGGAGCGCAGGCAGGTGGCCGGCGTTGATGTAGGAAAGCATCGAGGCCGCCGGATCGAAGTAACACCACACGAGGCTGACGAACCGCTCGCGGGCCGTCTTCATGCAAAGGAGCTGGTTAAGGCGCTCGGCGCTTTGTTCATGATTCGCGGCCGGACCTGTGGCGCTGCTCGCGTGCACCGCGCCCTGGACCACGCCCATCAGGAGCGCCGCCGAGAGTCCCTTGCCGGAAACGTCGCCGAGCACGAGCGCGATTTTGTGATCGTCGGTTTCGAAGGCGTCATAGAGATCTCCCCCGACCTGCCACGCAGGTACGCATTGCGCGGCGAATTCCAGATCATGTGTCAGGAGCTTGCCGGGAGGCAGCAGATCGAATTGAACGCGGCGCGCCATCGCCAGTTGCTCTTCGACTTGTTTTCCTCGGAGATAATTGCGGAACCGAATGCCGATCACGATAACCGCGGCGAGAAGGGCGAAGGCGGCGGAGCAGCCGACGATAAGATTCTGGCGCAACGGGCCGAAACGAGTCGAGACGCCGTTCAGGTAGATAGCGATTTCAACGATGCCAACCCCCGGCATGGCGGCCAATGTTCCACGCGGACCCCGGGCCGCGCGGCCGGTGCCTACGAACAAGGGATTGAGGGTGATCAGGACCGGGCCACCACCGGTTTCCCGCACGTCAGCGGGGCGATCGCGATCCTCGACGATTTTGTCCAGCTTCGACCTGTCATAGCTGGGCGCGCCGGAAGTTTTCCCGCTCACGGCAAGTTCCTTGCCGGTCAGGTCGAGAATGCGCATCCAGGCGATCTGCTGCGGGGCCTCTGTGATGAGTTCGTCCATCACTGGATGCAGGGTAATGGTATCCCGCCTCCCCGCCAGGCGAGAAGAGCGGATCAGCGCCTGCATCTTGCGGTCGGCCTCGCGCTTCGCCTCGATCCGCACCATGTTGCTGGCTACGAAGCGGTACGTCAGAACGCTTTGGACAAGGAGCACCAGGCCCAGCAGAACGCCGAGAACGATGGAAGCCTTAAACCAGAAATAACGGAACTGGGTGGTTTCTTCCATCTGCAATAAGTAGCGTATTCCTGGTCCGTCCGGTTACCCGGCAGCTCTGGATTGACATGCCTTTACAAGTGGAACGATATCACGATTCGCGGTCCGGCACGGAATGCGTGGACAAACCTTTTGCAGCAAAACCGGTTACTTATCGAAAACAAAATGGAGCGTCTGCGTGCCCGGCACCGCGACGCCTTTCTCGTGCGCCGGTTCAAAGCGCCAGAGACGCGCTGCCTGCACGGCGCGGCTGGCGAGGTAGTCTTCGAGGCCGGAATGTTGCTTAGTCAGAGGTGTGGCGGAAGTCACCCGTCCGCGGGCGTCGATATGCACCCGGACATCGATTGCGATCAGACTCTTGATCCGGGGCCGGATGCCTGCCGCAACAACAGGCGGCGCGCGGTAAGTCGCCCTGGGGGGAATGAAGCGGCCCTGCTGGTTGCTTTCAACCGCCGGGGGCCGCGAATCGGTGGAGCCCGGCGGCGGAGGTGTAGAGACAGCTGGCGCGGCGGCTTTGGCGGCGGCCGCGGGCGCCTGCCGCAGGAGACGGAAAGATTCGGCCGAAACCTGTCCGCTGTGGTCGACAACTTCCAAACGGAAGGTCACGTCGTTTCCGGTTGGCGTGTATTTGTAACTCCCGGAAGCCAAATCTTTCGCCGAGAGTTCGACATGGGTCTGATCGTCGCCTTCCCGGACGAAGAGCTGTACATTGCGCGCGTCGTGAAGCGCGGTCGCATTAGTGTTCCACGAGACGCGCCAGGCGACACCTGTCGAGTCAACGTACAAACCCAATGGCCGACCGGTCTCGGCGATCTGCGCTGGGGCGGGGTTCGATATCGCCCGCCGGCCGGGCTGCAGCATGAACCAGACGATACCCCCGACGAGGAGCAGGGCGGCAAACAGAGGCAGCCATTTTTTGCCTCCTCCGGTCGTTTCTTCGGGCACCGGAGGGCCGGGCCAGGGCTCGGCATTCCCCATCAATCCGTACACGGACGGTGCGGGTTCGCTCCTCGAGGGCGTGAAGTCCGGCACAAAACGACGGGGAATTTCGCGGGGGGCGGCGGCGACCGCCGGCGGGCGCCGCGAGAGTCCCGTCGCCTCCGAGTCGTCCGCCGTCACAGTTGTGTCAGGAAGTGTGTCAGGAGTGACCACTCGCCCATGAAAGGGAAGCTCGCCGCCGACGGGGTGCGGGCCGGTCGCAGCATCCCACGTATAAAACTCACCTGAAATGTTCGCGGGTGTTTCGGCCTTGATCAGGAGGATAAGATCGGCGGGATCGCTGAAGTACCGGCGGATCAGTTCGAAATCGGACTCTTCCAGCTGGAAGCCGGGCCGTACGTGACTGCGATAGAAACCGACGACACTGAGCTCACCCGAGGCGAGAATGCCGGCGGCGGCCTTTTCGAGGCCATCCATATCATCGCTATCGAGGACGAATTTGGGCCCGAAGGTGTGAGCGCAGGGAATCCGCTGGTACCGCTCGATCCAGACTTCCGCGCGATCGCCGGGCTGCAGACGCCCCAGAAGCAGTCCGCCGACTTCGACAATTGGCCGCGCCTGCCTTCCGAGCCTTTCGATGACATCGCGCGCGATGCCATCGACCGCGCCGAGATGCATGTGAATGGAAATGCCGGATCCCTCGGGTTCCCAATTGAGGTATTCGACCTCGACCGGGTCGAGAGTGCCGGTACTGTTGCCGCTGTCACCCGTTTCTATCGCCATCGTATGCCAAACCTCTCATGCCCAACTTCTCGCTCAAAAACCTTCTCGCGAAGTCTCGCCGCCTGCGATTGCAGACGCGCTCCTTCGGGCTCACGGATTCGCGGGAGCGCGATTGTGAACGGGATTTAATAGCATCCTGGGTTCCAAAGGTGCGTGATCGGCGGAATGTTTCGTGTATTGGAGCGTACGGACAGCGGCGTGAATCAGCTAGTGAAGATTTTCCAGCTGAGGGTGAGGCATGTGGCCGCGAAATCCGCATGGCGGGCGACTCCGACATGCATCGAAAGAAGACCTGCGAAGAGATCCGGGTATGACGCGAGGGCGTGCAGGGCGCGGCGGCGGAGCCACGGGCGCCGATCCATGGTCAACATCAAATCCGCCATCATCCGCGGGCGGCGCGCGAGGGTCCGATGGCCTGATTCGTAGAGCGCGGGTTTGCCTTGTTGGATGGCATCGGCGAGCGCGAGGGCTTGATGAAAGCCGAGGCAGAGTCCTTCACCTGAGATCGCGTCGACGGAGCCGGAAGCGTCGCCGATCAGCGCAACCGTGGAGCGGCCGACCCGGGTTGTGACACGCTGCAGGCTGCGAGTGGCCGTGAGAGCGCCGCGTTCGCTGGAACTTTGCGGCGCGCCTGCAAGATTTGCGGCAAGTGCGGGGAACTGTGGGAGCGCTTCCATGACGCGAAGTTTGGGATTACGTGAGATGAGCGCGACGCCCACTTCATCCGGCCCAACGGGCGTGACGTAAATCTGGCACGCGTCGCCCCAGTGGATCTCGACATATTCGGTCCAGGGAGCTATTTGAAAATGCACGCGAAAGCCGAAGCGCCGGGTATCGCGGCGGAAGCGATCGAGCGCGGCCCATTTCCGCACGCGCGACGCGGCGCCGTCGGCGCCGACGATCCAACGGGCATCAACGTCTTTGAGTCTATCGATGGAAGAATGCCAGTGAAGGCTAACGCCGCAGCGCTCGGCGTGGTCGACAAGGGTGCTGTGCAGGGTGGTCCTGCGGACGCCGCGGCCGGGGCGCTCTGGAAAATCCGCTGCAACGTCGACGCCTTCCCCCAGGAAGCGAATGCCGCGCAAATTGAAGGAGTGGGCGGCGGGTAGCTGCAGGCCGAGGTGCGCGGCGGCGGCCACGCCATCCGGAAGGATGCCTTCGCCGCAGGATTTATCGATGGGTGGTTCGAGAGCATCGGCGAGCGTGACCTGAAGGCCTTTGCGGCGAGCGGCGATGGCGGCGGCAAGGCCAACGGGTCCGCCACCGATCACAAAGACGTCGCATGAAGGGAAGGTCACCTTACTCATAATCCACCTTTCAAATGGTCCGGATGTCAGAATCGTTTGAGCGGGCGCGAATGGCAATCAAGGCGGTGATCTTCGATCTGGGGCGGGTGATCGTACCCTTCGACTTTAAACGCGGGTATCGGCGCCTGGAACCGCATTGCGGGATACCGGCTGATGAAATACCGGGGCGTATCGCGCTGACTGGCCTCGTGGAGCGTTTCGAATCGGGGGGAATCGAACCACGCGAATTCGTGCGCGAGCTCTCGATGCATTTGGGTCTGGAAACGAGTTACGAAAACTTCTGTGAGATCTGGAGCTCGATTTTCCTGCCGGAAACGCTGTTGCCCGAATCGATGCTGGAAGGGATCGCGCGCAATTACCGGATGCTGCTGTTGTCGAACACGAACGCACTTCATTTCGAGATGATCCGCGGAAATTATCCATTGCTTCGACACTTCCACGAGTACGTGCTCTCGTATAAGGTCGGCGCCATGAAACCGCTGCCGTTGATTTACCAGAGGGCGATTGAGGCCGCGGGCTGCCTGCCGGAAGAATGCTTTTTTACGGACGATATTCCCGCATATGTGGCAGGGGCGCGCGCGCAGGGCATCGACGCAGTGCCGTTTGAATCGGCCGCGCAGATAGAAGCGGAGCTACGGAAACGCGGGGTGAGCTGGTAGTCGACAGACGCTCATGTCGATTCAACCCATATCGATTCTTTTCAGTGCTGGTTTTACTATCGCAGTGATGTGGGCGATGGGGCGGTTATTATTCCGGCACGCCGGTATCGCGCTGTACGCGGGCGAGCACGATCTGCTGGCGGGTGTCACCGGAGGCGCGGTGCTCAGCCTCACGGTTTTTATCCTTTGCGCGGCGGGCGTGGCTCGAACCGCAGTGTTCCTCGGAATGGCGTGTTCCGCGCTCGCACTCTACTGGCGTTTTGCAAGGGGAAACAAACGCCGGCGTTTTCCCGAACTGCCGCGTTTCTGGAAATTACTCTTCGCGGGTTTGCTGGCGATTTACGCGGTTCTTTATCTATCGAACAGTTTCGCGCCGGAAATTAGCCCGGACGGGCAGACGTATCATCTCGGCTTCGTCTACCGGTTCTTCCGCGAACATGGCTTCCACAGACTGACGACCAATTCGTTCGGCAATCTCTCGCTGGGCGCCGAGATGTTGTTTCTGTTTGCGTTCTCGTTCGGAAGGAATTCGGCGGCGGCCACAGTGCATTGCTGCTATCTGCTGGCGCTGCCGCTCTTGATCGTGAGTTACGCGCGGCGAATCGGAAAGCCGCGAGCCGGTATCTGCGCGGGGCTGATCGTTTTTCTGTCGCCCGTGGTGGGGATCGACGGCGTCAGCGCGTATAACGACGTGGCGCTGGCGACGACGGTATTCGCTCTTTTTTATCTGCTGGAAATCTGGCGTGAGGAGCCGGGGAGCGACGCGTTGTTGATCCCGATCGGACTGCTGGCGGGTTTCTGTATGGCGATCAAGATCACCGGCTTTATGGGTTTCGTTTATACCGTGTTCGTGATCGCGACACGCCGGCGGCCGCGCGCGTTGATTCCCGTCGCAGCAGCGGCGGCGATGGTTGCCGTGCCCTGGATGATCAAAGACTGGCTTTGGCTGGGGAATCCGGTGTCGCCCTTTCTGAATCGCGTGTTTCCAAATCCGTATGTGCACGTGCTGTATGAAGATCAGATCCGGGAGTATTTCCGCCATTACGAACTCACCGGTTTCCGGCCGTGGTTTTGGTCGGTCACGATGGGCGGAGATCTTGCGGGGATAATCGGGCCGCTGTTTCTTCTCGCTCCCGTGGCACCGTTCGCACTGCGATCGCGCGCTGGAAGACACTGTCTGCTGGCGGCGGCATTCTTTCTCGTCACCTATCCGCAAAATATCGGTGCGCGATTCCTCATTCCCGCGCTGCCATTTCTTGCGCTGGGCATCGCTTACGCGGTGGAGTCATCGAGAGCTGCGTTGATTGGGCTCACGTGCGCGGCGGCTGTGGCTGCGTGGCCGGGTATCCTGCCGGCGCAGACATGGCGCATTGGCAATGCACCCTGGAGGGCAGCCCTGCGCATTGAGCCGCAGGATGTTTATCTGCGGGCGAACTCCGGGCTGTGGGTCGAAGCGAAGATGCTTGACTACTTCGTGCCACGAGGCAAGCGCGTATGGAGCACGACGCCGGTCGGCGAAGCGTGGGCAAATACTGACGTCATGATCAGCTATCAGTCGGCGGAAGGTGAGCTGATCGAGGACATGCTCACCACCGCGATACGCGACGACATGGCGCCAACTTTGAATTGGCGCTTCACGTTTTCGAGGAGAAGCATCCAACATATGCAGTTGCTCCAAAAAGCGCGGGCCGCGAACATGGGGAATCTGTGGAGTATTGGCGAAGTGAGAATTTTCGATGGCGCACAAAGGATTTCACGCGCACCCTCGTGGAAGCTCGATGCGAAACCTTTTCCATGGGATATCGGTCTGGCGTTCGACGGCAATCCAGCCACGCGGTGGAGATCGTGGGAGGCGATTTATCCGGAGATGCATGTGGATGTGGATTTCGGCGCTCCGATCGAAATCGATCGCGTCGAAGTGCTCGGACCACATGATGAGGGATACGTGAAGTTGCGGCTAAACGTTTGCGATGGGCAGTGCACCGACGTCGGAGCGAAAATCGAGAAAGTGGAGGATCCGGCGCAGGATTTGCGGCTGCCGGCAACACGGGCGGCGAAAGCGCGGGGTATCGACTATTTCCTGATCAACGATGGGAACTGGCTGGCGGATGACATGAAGAAAGATCCGGCGCGGTGGGGCCTGGAATATATTGCCGACCGCGGAGGGAACAAGCTTTACCGATTACGATGAGCGACTTATTTCTCGGAGTGGATGGAGGGCAATCCAGCACGACGGCTGTGATTGGAGACGCCCACGGCAGGGTCGTCGGATGGGGCAGCGCCGGGCCTTGCAATCACGTGGCGGGGGCGGAGGCCAGGGACAAATTTCGCCGGGTGATGCGCGAGTGCCTGTCGTCAGCGGCCATGCGCGCGGGGTTGGAGAACAATGGGCCGCGATGGACGTTCAAGGCCGCCTGCCTTGGGATGAGCGGCGGTCCGGGGGACAAAGCGGCACTCCTCGGGGACTTGATCGACGCGGAGCACTTACTGGTGACTGACGATGCGCGGATAGCTCTGGCCGGGGCGACGGCCGATGACGCCGGGATCATTGCGATCGCTGGAACAGGGTCAATTGCCTTCGGACAGAATGAGCGCGGGGAAACTGCCAGAGCGGGAGGATGGGGTTACCTGTTTGGAGATGAGGGTGGCGCGTTCGACATTGTGAGGCAGGCGTTGCGGGCGATCGTACGGGAGCACGAGGGCTGGGGTTCGCGGACCGCGTTGACGCCGGCCTTGCTTGAAGCCGGGGCCGCCGCGGACGCGAATGAGCTGCTGCACGCGTTTTATACTCCCGAGTGGCCCCGCCAGCGAGTGGCGGCCCTGGCCCCTCTTGTGAGTCGAATCGCCGAGGAGGGCGACCCAATCGCGAGCGGCATTTTGCAGAACGCGGCGCGGGAGTTGGCGCTGCTGGTCGGGTGTGTGAGGCGGCAGTTATGGGTGGAAGCCGAGCCGGTGCGCGTGGCGTGGGTTGGCGGAGTATTTCAAAGCACGATGTTGCTGGAGCGATTCCGAACGCTGATCACTCTCGAAGAGGGTGCGACATGTGAAGCGCCCAGGCACGGTCCGGCGCTGGGAGCGGTGCTGCTGGCTTACAGAGCAGCTGGGGTGAAGGTGGATCTGGCCGCGCAGACGGAAAAATAGCAGGCGAAACCGCCTGCCCCACTTCAGGCGCGCAGGAATTGCTGCAGCTCGGCCAGGGTTTCTTTCGGGGCGCTTTCCTGCAAGGAATGGCTGCCGGGCAACCCTTTGCCGGTTACTTTGGTGCCTTCGTCCTTCCAAATACTGAGCACATCGTAGAGTTTGCCCATGGAACCGGCGGCGGCCCAAAGGACGTGCAAAGGGCATTCGATCCTCTTGCCCGCCTTGAGGTCTGCTTCGTCGATTTTCAGGTCAAGTGAGCCGGAGGCGCGGTAGTCCTCGCACATGGCATGGATCGAGGCCGGGTCGGTATTGTTCCGCAGATATTCGATCTGGATTTCGTTGTTTTGCCCGATCGCCCGGGCAAACTGCGCGTCGGCCGTGGTCTTGAGCTCGTTTTCCGGACCAGGCGACGGACGCAGATAGTTGAACCAGTGGAAATACGCCTGGACAAATTCGATCGTTACGTGGCTGTAGAGATAGTGGGCAGGCACGATGTCGAGCACCGCGAGTTTGATGATCTTGTCGGGATGATCGATGGCCATGCGGCGGCCAACGCGGCCTCCGCGATCGTGACCGACCATGCGGAATTGGTTGTACCCGAGGTGTTTCATGACCTCGACGCCATCGAGTGCCATCGGCCGTTTCGAGTAATTCGAGTGATCGGTTTGTTCGGCGCCTCTGGGGCCGCGGCCACCGGGAGGCGCGGGAACAACCTTACCGCCGGGCGGGCGGCTGGAATCCCCATAGCCGCGCAGATCGCACATGACGAGCGTGTAGTCTTTTGCAAGGTCGGGAGCGATCAGGCGCCATGTGATGAGGGACTGCGGAGCGCCGTGGAACATGAGGACGGGCGGTCCGGAGCCGCCGATTACGGCATTGATTTCCGCGCCGGATGTCTTGATACGCTCGTTGCGGAAGCCAGCAGGAAACAGATGCTGCCAGGCTGGCGCTGGCGTTGGCGCTGCGGGGGGCTGGGCCTTCGCCTTCGATGCGAGGAGGGCCGCTGCGCCGGTGACGAGGGCGGCATTCTGAAAAATTTCGCGGCGGGTTGCGGACATAAGTTTCTCCTGAGTATCTTCAGCCGATCGAAAGCGGATCGAGCTTCAATGGGCCTGTGCTGTCGCCCATCTTTTCGATCGGTACGCCCGCTTTGTCGAGTATCGTGACGAGAAGATTCGCCATCGGCGTATCCATTTTGTAATCGTAATGGTAGCCGGTCTGGAATTTGCCGTTTAGTTTTCCCGCGAGGAGGACGGGCATATCCGAGTGGCGGTGGAGATTTCCGTTGCCCATGCCGCTGCCATACATGATCAGGCTGTGGTCGAGGAGCGTGCCGTCGCCATCCGGGATGGACTGCATTTGTTCAAGCAGGTAGGCCAGCATCTGCACGTGATACGTGTCGATACGCGCCTTTTGCGATACCAGCTCGGCATCGTCGCGGTGATGTGAGATGAGGTGGTGCTGGCCGGGAATGCCGATCATCGGGTAGGTGCGGCCACTCAGTTCGCGCGCGAGGATCATGCTGAAAACGCGCGTCAGATCCGCACGGAAAGCGATCAGCTGCAGATCGAACATCAGCTTTGTGTGCTGCTCGAACGACGCCGGGATGCCGATGGGCCGTTCCGGGAGCTCGATCGTATCCGGGCCGAGCTTTTCCGCGCTCTGGATGCGCTTTTCCACTTCGCGGACGGAGTCGAGATATTCGCTCAGTTTTGAGCGGTCGCTGTGGCCGAGGCTGGCCGCGAGGGAATTGGCTTCTTCGGCGACAGAGTCGAGGATGCTGTCTTCTTTCTTCACGCGCGCGAGGCGCTGGGCGCTCGACCCACCATCGCCGAACAGGCGCTCGAAGATGACACGCGGCTGATTCTCGGTTGCGTTCGGAGTCGTGGGGGTGCGCCAGGAAACGGTGTTTACGTAAAAGCAATCGCCGGAATCGCAGGCGCCCTGCGAAGGCTGGTCCACTGTCATCTCGATCGAGGGGATCGGCGAGTCTTTTCCGATCACCTGCGCCGCGAGCTGGTCTGCGGTGGTCGCGAGTTTAACTTCCACGCCGGGGCGGGTACGGTCATATGCGTGGACTCCCGTCAGCCATGCGGCGGACGCGCGGGTGTGATCGCCGCTGCCGTCGCCTTTGGTGTCGGCTTCGAGATGAGAGAGACCGGTGAGAACGTTGAACTGGCCGCGCACTTTCTCAAGTGGTTTGAGATTTGGCGTGAGCTCGAAGTCACGACCGATCTTTACGGGTTTCCATTGGTCGAAGATGATTCCATGCGAGACGTACACGAAGCCGAGGCGCGGGACTGTTTTCGTGGCGGCTTTGAGGGCGGGAATCATGGAATCCAGCATCGGCAGAGCCATGGAGGCGCCGAGTCCTCGCAATATGGTGCGGCGCGACAGGGATTTCTTCGTGATGAAGTTCATGGATGTTTCTCCTCATTAGTGCTGGCGGTGGGAACGCGCCTCGTCTGGAATGGAACGCTTTCGGTGATGCCTAAAACGAGGTCTGAAAACTTGTAATCACCGGCGGCGGCTTTGCGCACGATCTGCCGGATCGCCGGATCGTCGAAATATTGCACATTGCGGCCGGTGGCATACATCAGCAGCTTATCGGCGATGGCTCCGGCGAAGCGGTTTGGGTCATGCAGCACGAGATTCTTCACTCCGGGAATTCCATCCACCACGGTGCCGTCAGCCAGTTTACTGGAAACGTCGATCGGCTTGCCGGCATCTTCGTCGCGCCACCTGCCGATGGCGTCGAAATTTTCCATGGCGAAGCCGATTGGATCCATGCGCGCGTGGCAATTGGCGCAGGCGGGCTGCGCTCGGTGTTGCACCATGGCTTCACGCAATGAAAGCTGCTCGCCCGGCTTCTTGCCCTCGGTGCTGAGAGAAGGAACGTTGGGCGGCGGCGGTGGCGGGGCTGCGTCCAAAAGATTTTCCAGCACGTACTTGCCGCGCAGCACCGGCGACGTTCGAGTCGAATAAGAAGTCAACGTAAGGATGCTGCCCTGGCCAAATAATCCACCGCGCTCGCTGCCCGGCGGAAAGGTGACGCGGCGGAACTGGCTGCCTTCTATGTTGGGAACTCCGTAATGCTCGGCCAGTCGTTCGTTGAGGAACGTATAGTTGGCCGTCAGGAGTTCCTTGACGCTGCGATTTTCGCGGAGGACGCTGTCCAGGAAGAGCTCGGTCTCGCGCTCCATGGACTTACGGAGGCCTTCATCGAAATCTCGGAACAGAAAGAGGTCGGGCTCTTTGACTTCGACGTCGTGCAGGAACAGCCACTGGGCGGCAAAGTTGTTTACCAGCGATTCCGAGCGGGTGTCGGCCAGCATGCGCCGCACCTGCTTTTCGAGCACATCCGGTTGCTTCAATTTGCCGGTAGCGGCGACGGTGAGAAGTTCGTCGTCCGGGCCGGTGCTCCAAAGGAAGAAGGAAAGCCTCGACGCTAATTCGAGATCGCTGATCCGATAAGTCGAGCCGGGCGCGGCGCCGTCGGGGTCGCGCTCGATGCGGTAGAGGAATTGCGGGCTGACGAGCAGGCGTTCAAGGGCGATCTGGATGCCGTGCTCGAAGGTGGAATCCTTGCGGCCATCTTCGTAAAAGGGCAGCAGCTTCGCCAGATCGGCATCGGTGACTGGCCGCCGGTAAGCGCGGCGCATCAAAGTACTCAGAAGCTGCTTTGCGCAGGGCAGTTCTTCGGAAGCGCTCCGGGGATGGCAGGCAAAGATGCGCTCGCGGCTGGGCGTTTCGCCCGAACCAGTTTCGCTGAAAGGTCCGCGGATCGTGACCGTTCCGATGGCAGGCTGCACGCCACGGCTGCGCGGACGGGTGTGGAGCGTGCCTTCATCCAGCGCTTCCGTATGCTGGATAAACGTTACGCCCATCAGGTGTGGCCCGGCCTTCACCGGGATGTGGAATTGCGAGGGAGCGCCACCGCCGCGTCCACCGCGCCCGCCACCGCCGCCGATCGGCAACAATCCTTGCCGTTCGCCATCGACGGTGAGTTCGAGCTGGTGCTGGTCGCGAGAAGCGCCGGCAAGCTCGACCTGAATTTCATATTCGGCGTCGAGCGGGAAATAGCTGCGTACGGCAAGGCCGCCGCGTGTTCCAAAAGGCAATCCATCGACTCGGGAATCCTGTGGCTCTTCAAGGGAGAGCGGATAAATGTTCACCATTACCGGCATCGCCGGATCACCGACGGCCAGGCGGCTGATTTTGGTAGCCGCATCGAGATAGCGTTCCATCACAACCGGCGAAACATAGAGAAGGTCGGCGATGTTGTCGAAGCCGCTGCTGGCGTTGTCGGCGGGCAGGAGGAGCGTGTAATCCATTTCCTTCGGCAGGTTGTCGAGCGCAAGGAGATCGCGGACGGCATTCTTATATTCGGTGCGAGTCAGCCGGTGGAGATTGGGGAGTTCGCCCGGATTGGGATGCGCAGCGGCCTGTTTGTCGAGCGCGGTTTCGAGGTAAGACGCAATTTTGTCGTAGGTGGCGGCGTCCGGGCGGGGAAGTCCAATGGGCGGCATGCTCTTCGCGCGCAGTTGTTTGACCGCCCGCTCCCAGAGTTCGGCGTTGTTTCCCGCGAAGCTGGAAGGTTTGGCCAGCGCGGCGGGATCGATGATCACGCCCGCCGTCTTGACTGCGGCACTATGGCAGGTTCCACAATATCGGCCGAGGGCGTCGGAAATGGGGCGGGAATCGGGCTGGGCGGCCGCGGTCTGAGCCTGTCCGGAAGTGGCGAAAAGCGTAAGAGTCAGGAGAGATAGCGCACTCGCAACGGGACTCAACAACAGACGGCTTGGTCGGTGCATTCCGAATGACAGTATGATATATTGTGACGCGGGAAAGCAAACTTTGCATGCAGGAATACAGCAAAATTTTGATTGAGCCGATTGAGAAAGGAAACGTCCTTGCAATGGTTCGTCTGAAGAGTTGGATTGCCATCGGGATTGCGGCTGCGTGTGGTGTCGCGTTTGGCGCGCAGGATATGCGCCTGGTGGATGCAGTCAAGGCCGGGGACGTGGCCGCCGCGCGGGCGCTGATCGCGAAGAAAGTGGACGTCAATGCTTCCGATGCCGATACCTCGACGCCGCTCGACTGGGCCGTTCAGAAGAACAATGTCGAACTCACGGACCTGCTGATCGATGCCGGCGCGAGCGTTAACGCGAAAACCCGCTATAACATCACCCCGATCTTTCTGGCCGCGACGAACGGCAACGCAGCGATTATCGAACGACTTTTGAAGGCTGGAGTCGAGGCGAACAGCAAGTCGGAGGATGGTGAGACCGCGCTGATGACCGCTGCCCGAAACGGCAGAGTCGACGCGATCAAAATATTGCTCACGCACGGGGCACAGGTGAACGAGGTCGAGCCTTATAAGGGGCAGACGGCGTTGATGTGGGCCGCCGGCAAAGGGAACGCGGATGCGGCAGCAATGCTCGTCGAGTTCGGGGCGAATCTAAAGGCGAAGTCCAGGGGCGGGTACACGCCGCTGCTTTTCGCCGTATTGAATAACCGGATCGAAGCTGCGAAAACGCTGATCAAGCTGGGCGCCAACATTGAGGATGAGGCGCCGGATGGCACCACCGCTCTCAACATGGCAGCGGTCAACGCGTATTATGACCTCGCTTCGGTGCTGCTGGACCTGGGCGCGAATCCAAATGCGGCGGATCCGCGCGGATCGACTTTGCACACGCTCGTGTGGCTGCGGAAACCCGGTACATCATGGGAAGCAGCCGCTCTTGCCGAGACGCCTGAACCTGTGCCGCATCCAAACGGCAATGTGACTGCGCTCCAACTCGCGACGAAGTTGCTCGCGAAGGGCGCGAATCCGAACGCGAAGGTGACGTGGAAGGAAATGCCGATGACCGTGGGTCTCGGGACCACCCGGAATCCGCCGAATATCAATTTGGGGCGGCACCATTTGAGTTTCGTTGGCGCTACTCCGTTTTATTGCGCGGCCCGCAATGGCGACGTGGAGTTCATGCGTTTGCTGGTGGATCACGGGGCGGATCCCAACATCAATACCGATGTCGGTGTGACCCCCCTGATGGCGGCTGCAGGCCTGGATTACTACGAAGGCGAGACGCCCGGTCCGCTGACTGGTGTTCCCGAGCCCGAACGGCTCGAGGCTCTGAAGCTTGCGCTTGCGCTGGGGAATCCGATCAACGCACACACGCATTTCGGCGATTATCCGATGATCGGCAGTCCGGAGTATACGCTGCTCGATTACCCGAAGAACATGAAAGATCTGCTGAATCTTGGCGTGGGCGATCCGCGGTGGGATGGCATGACAGCGCTGCATGGCGCCGTGATGTCGAACCAGCCGTCGTTGGTACAGTTCCTCGTCGATCACGGGGCCGAAGTAGACGCGAAGAACAGACTCGGCTGGACTCCTGTGATGATCACAAAGGGGATCTTCATGGCTAACTCGCGCAAGGAATTTCCGGCGGCGGCGAAGATCCTGCAGAAGGCGCTGGACGAGAAGGGGCTGCGGGCCTCGCAGTAGAGGTTTCCGACAAGTATGCGCGACGACGCCCGCAATAACGAATTCGTATCGCAGACCGGGCGTACCCTGCTGATGCTGCGGGAACTGTTGCTGAAGGGCGAGTTTCGTCCCGGTGAGCGATTGTCGGAGCTGGCGCTGGTGGAACGGCTCGGGGTTTCGCGGACGCCGATCCGGCTGGCCTTCGACCGGCTCGCGCATGAAGGCCTGGTTGAGTCGGCGCCGTCGGGCGGCTTCGTCGTTTGCGAATTCACGATGGCGGATATATGGGATGCCATCGAAATGCGTGGCGTGCTTGAGGGCACGGCCGCGCGACTTGCGGCGGAGAGGCTTTCCGATTCTTCCGAACTGGCTGAGATCCGCGGCTTTCAGGAGCAGATGGATTCTCTGGTCCGCAGCGTCGGCCACAGCACGATGGAATCCTTCGCGGTTTATATGAACCTGAACGAGGCATTTCACTCGGAGCTGGTTGAACTGGCGAAGAGTCCAATGCTCCGGAGAAGCCTTTCGCATCTTACGGCGCTTCCATTCGCTTCCCCAAGCGCAATGGTATTTGCGAGGTCAAAGCTGCCAGGCGCGGCGGGAATGCTGACCATCGGGCAGGAGCAGCATCACTCCCTGCTCGAAGCGCTGGAAAAGCGGCAGGGGACGCGCGCGGAGGCCCTGGCGCGGGAGCATGTGCAGCTTTCGAGGCGCAACCTGGAATCCGTGCTGGGGGATGAGGCGATTCTGCGATGCGTACCCGGGTCATCGCTGATACTCCGGGCCACGGAGATCAATCAGGTTGCGTCGAAGAACTGAGCCGGCGTATTCCTGCATGCAGGCTCAGTTCTTTTTGATGGGCTAATTCCAGCCGCCGGATCCCGAACTGACGGGCATGATCTTCATGAATGCCTCGACGCCGTGGATCTGGCCGCCATAGACTTTGAAGGCTTCCCAGACGATGAGCGCGTTGCCTTCGCCATAGGATTTTGTTTGTCCGAAATTCATGCGGAGCAGCACGATACCGAGTTCCTCGTCGACCGCGATGACGCGCGTCGAAATGCCCGGGTGCTCCATGATGGTCTGGTTCCTGATGTCTTCGCAGCCGGCGCGTGCGCATCCCTTGCCGGCTGCGCGGACGCCGTTTTCAATGCGGTAGGCATCGGGGGCAAAAGGCGCGTCGACTTTGACGAAGCTGCCGATCTTCATTCCGGCGGGATAGAACATGGCAGTCTTTATGGCATCGTCGCGCGACATGAGCTGCGCGCGATCGGGCGGGGATGACATCACCGGCCCGGGAGCGGTCAGCGCGTCGATCGCGAACAACGCGCCTTCGCTCTGTTTGCGGGTAACCTGCGTTTCGACTTCCGTGATCTTCCGGTCGGCGACCTTTAGCCGCAGCATCAGCATGACGGGCGTGCCGGCTTCCTCGACAATGACCTGCGAGGCAGCGACTCCCTGACGGACGTCGATAATATCCTGCCGATAGCTGCGAATCTTCGAGGCTGCTTTCCACAAGCCTTCGCCAGGCTTCATATCGATCGTGTCTTCGGTGAAGCGGACTTTGCTGCTCAGCGGCAACCCTGCAGGGTTGTGTGCCACGAGAGCATCGAGGTACTGAGTTATGAAGCCGGTGAGGCAGGCTCGGTTGCAATCCGTAGTGGCGGCGTGACTGGTTGCGGCCATGCCCACAAGGGCGAGCAGAAGTGTGCGGAACGGGGGTTTCATAACGTTTTCGATTCTCCCACAATGTGTTACCTTTGCGATGGTCAATGGCATCAAGGACCCTGTGGCAGAGCCATCGGAACGCGCAGCGGAGTTCGAGGAAGTCTTCATGCGCGCGGCACTCATACTGCTTGTAGCGCTCCTGCTCAGCGAGACAACGATCAACTATATGACCGCCAGGTAGTTTCGGTGCTGGCACTGGCGTTACGCGCCGAGTTCCATATGAGCAACGGGCAGTGCGCGGCGATCGTGAATGCATTTCTGATTGTTTATGCGGCTTCGTATTCATTCGCCGGATGGGCGCTCGACCGCCTCGGTGTAGGGCGCGGGCTCACGCTTTCGATCCTCTGTTGGTCGATTGCGGACGCGATGACGGGGCTGGCGCCAGTTCCTCTGAGCCTGGGAGTTTTTCGCTTGTTGGGCGTGAGATAAGCCGGGTCCTGGCGAGAGAGTTGGTACGTCGTGCCAAATGCCGGAGAGACGCTATACCGCGTCAAAGCGGTTGCGGCCCCGGCAGACCTATGCGATAAATAGCGTGTGCTGCGAAAATCACTCACCGTCTCCTGTCTCTCCCTTATATTCGGCGCGACGCTTCTTCTAAGCGGGGCGGGTAAGAAAGAATCTCCCGCTGATCTTAACCTTACGGATCTGGAGGGTAAGAAGGTTCATTTGAAGGATTATCGGTCCAAAATCGTTGTCTTGAACTTCTGGGCGACATGGTGCGGTCCGTGCAAGGACGAGATGCCGATGTTTGTTGACGTGGAAAAGGTATGGGCTCCGAAAGGTGTTGTCTTCATTGGCGCCTCCCTTGATGACAAGAAGACGGCTAAGGCCATTCCGGAATTTCTGCAGAAATACAAGATCGACTTCCCGGTCTGGACAGGCACCACGCTCGATGACATGGATAAGTTGAAAATGGGCGAAGCCGTTCCCGATACGGCTTTTCTCGATGAGGGCGGCGTCATCGTTGCGCGGGTCGAGGGTGAAATCAAGAAGAGCGAGATCCTCGAACGTCTCGAATGGCTGACTGGAGACAGGAAAGGACCGGCCCCTCAGGCGCTTGTGCGCAACTTACCCTGAAAATAGTGGATTTGTACTAGCCAAATGTAGTGTCTTTCCAGTATTGTCTCAATCTGCTCTTACTCGTATCATCGGACAATCCAAGGGTTGAAACGCAGTCGCCAGAAGTGTACAAGCGCCTGACCCTGGATTAATTTCGAGGAGACAGAATGAGAACCTGCAACAAATTAGCGCTGGTAGTCACCGCCCTCGCGGGCTTGTCCGCAGTGCAGCCGGCATTTGGCCAGGGCTGCATAATATCCCGTTCGAACGGTGAAGTGGGTGGTCCGCAAAGCGAAGGCGGGTACCTCCAGCCGGGCGAATTTAACCTTGGCCTCGGCTACCGGCACCAGTTCTCTTTCCGGCATTTTGTCGGGCCCCAGGAGCAGACTTACCGGATCCAGCAAGGGACGCAGGTGATGAACAAACTGAACCTGCAGAATTATGCGCTCACGTACCAGTTGACTTCCAGGTTCAGCGTGACGGCCGATGTCCCGCTGTTGCTGGCCAGCCGGCACACGCATAACTCGCCGATCACGTATACGACATCGGGGATTGGCGATGTTTCATTCATGGTGGAAGGCTGGGTATGGAACCCGAAGGAGAACACGCGCGGCAACATCCAGTTCGGAGCGGGTTTGCTGCTGCCTACCGGCAAGAACAATATTACGAACAATGTCGATGCTTTTGACGGCAAGGGTCCGCAGACGAAGCTTGTGGACTATTCAATTCAGCCCGGGCAGGGCGGATGGGGCATGCCGTTCCAGTGGATTGCTTTCAAGAACGTCGGCAACAGCCAGTTGTACTTCAACGGCAGCTACACGGCGATGTTCCAGAGCATCAATTACAACACTCTGCGCAGCACTACGCTTAACGCTACGACTCTCACGCAATACAATTCGATCTCCGACCAGTATTTACTCGAGGGAGGCATTGCCCATCCGATCTCGAGGGTCAAAGGCCTGACATTGACTGTCGGACCGCGCATGGAAGGCGCACCGGCCCGCAACCTGTTCCCGGGCGATAACCTCGGCTTCCGGCGGCCTGGCTTTGCGATCTCGATCGAGCCTGGATTCCAGTACGCCCGCGGCGGCTCCGTATTTACAGCGCAGGTAGGCAAGGCATTCTACCGCGACCGGACTCTGAGTGTTCCGGATACGTTGACGGGTGGACACGGAGATGCGGCATTTGCCGATTATGTATGGCTGGCGAGTTACTCGTACCGGTTCTCGCCATTCCGTCACGTCGCGCCCGCGGACCATGCGATGGCCGATCATAACAAAGCGACGACGGCAGGCACGAAGTAAGCCTTTGAAGTAAAACCTCTGAGGCGGGTTCCGAAGGGAATCCGCCATTTTTTTGGCGTCAAAAAGCCGTCCTGGACCGTCCGGACTGGCATGCGGAGACTCTTACGCGGCGAAACTGCCCGCTCGCCGAGTTTAATCCCTCCGCCTTTGTGGTGAACGGTGACATTCGGTGGGAGACGCGCACTGCGTCCGTACTTCAGGCGGCTTTCAGTCGCGACCAATCCCCCCGCCTTTTAAGCCGGTTGTCGTTAAACTATAGAGCAGTTGGCTGACGAACGGGATAAACACGGACGGGGTTTCTAGGTGATGCTTCACTTCTTCCGTCGCTTAGATACTCGGTGATTACGAACAGCTACCGTGCTGCTGGCGGGCCGGCTCAATTCACTAAAAGTGTTTGGGCAGATTGTGAATCCGCTGCCGATGGGCAGTCGGCGCGGCTATTTCACCTGACATTGGACAGCGGCGTTACCAACGCCGCGCAGGATGCCATCCTGCCCCAAAGTGTTTGTGAAATTGCTCTAATACGCTCGGTTACGCCACGCCTGTCCAGTTGAGAGCCGGCGGCGCGATTACGTTTGAGCGAGACCCGGCGGGAACTCTTGCGCTCGTAGATATCGTTGGTGGACTAACGTGGGCCTTCTATTTGGCGGCCGGCAATATGCCTTTTGCTTCGTCCACGATAATCGCGCGATTGGCGGGAACGTTGGCGAACTTCTGCTTTGTGCCGCTGGGCCATTCAACCTGAAGCGAAGTCACTGCTGTGTCCTGTCCAAGTCCGAACGTCAGAGCCAGATCGCTTTGGGAGGCATAGCTCGATCCGCTGCGCACTATGTTCCATTGCTTGCCGGATGCGCTTTCGACTCGGACAACGGCGCCGATACCATCCCGATTGGATTTTGTGCCTTCCGTTTTGACGGAGATCCAATGGTTCTTATTGCCGCCATCATTCCGGAAAAGATGCGCGGGGCCTCCATTCGACGTAATCAGAACGTCCAAATCGCCATCATGGTCGAAATCCCCGTAGATCGCGCCGCGGGCGACGAGCGGCTTGCTGAACTGGTCGCCAACCTTGTTCGAAACATTCTCGAATTTCTTGGAGCCGAGATTGCGGAAAAGCAGAGGCGGCTCCTGATAATGAATTTTAGGCTGTACACGCGCGATCTCCTCTTCGATATGCCCGTTGGCCGTGAGGATATCGGGGTAGCCATCGAGATCGTAGTCAAAGAAAAACACTCCAAAAGCCAGGGTCAGCAGGCTCTCGCGACCTACGGATGACATGGGAGCTTCGTCAACAAAAAGGCCGTTCCCCTCATTGTGATAAAGCCCGATCATCTGATTGGAAAAATTTCCTACCAGGAGGTGGGCACGACCCGTCCGGTCATAGTCGGCCCAGTCGACTCCCATGGCGCCTTTGGCGACGCCGTCCTCGCCATAGGCTACGCCGGCGGTCATCCCGTTCTCGGAGAATGTCCCATTACGATTATTGCGATAGAGCTTGTTGGGCTGCGTGTCGTTGGAGACGAACAGGTCAGGCCATCCATCACCATCGACGTCAATGACCGTCACGCCGAGAGACTTGCTCGTAGGGTCTCCAAGGCCGGCCTTAGCCGTGACATCCTCGAACTTGCCATTGCCAAGATTGTGGTAGAGCTTGCTCGAAGTTCCTTTGTAGGATTCCGGCGTGCAATAAGACTTGGTTGAGCCATCGAGCGAGCACCAGATATCGCCTTTCTGTGTCCACTGAACATAATTGGCGACAAAGACATCGAGCTTGCCATCATGATCGTAATCGAGCCAGGCCACGCTGGTTCCGAAGTTGGCGTTGTTGATTCCGGAACTCTTCGTTACATCGGTGAACTTGCCGCCGCCGTCATTGTGGAAGAGCCGGTCGCCATCGAGCGCGGTGATATAAACATCATCCCTGCCGTCGTTGTCGTAGTCGCCGACGGCAACGCCGATCCCATAGATTTCGACATCCAGGCCGCTGCCGCGGGTGATATCGGCGAAGGTCCCATTATGGTTGTTCCGGTAAAGAGCGGCGGTTGTTTTGTGTCCGCGCGGTGTCCAGTCTTTGCTGTTAATGAGCAGGACGTCGCTCCATCCATCGCCATCCGCGTCGATGAACGCGGCGCCGGACCCCAGGGTTTCGGGCAGGTATTTTTTACCGGTCTTCCCGGCGTTATGGACAAATTTAATGCCGGCCTGCGTTGTCACATCGCTAAAAACAACCGAATTTGCCACGGGCGTATTCGCGGCGAAAAGCACGGCGATCCCGGCCGCAGCCCCAAGAGTTCCTGTTAATCCCCAAACCAGCTTCACTTAGTTCCCCCCTGCATTTTCAGTTGTCTTATGCGCGGGCCTGTTGACAGATGCAGTCTTGACTGGAGGAGGAGCGTGCTTCTGTACCGAAGTGCCTGCAGGTACGGAACCCGAACCGCTCAAGGCGATACTCTCATGGTCATGTATAGGCTGCCGCTCATTGTTATCTTCCGGACTCACCAGCCTTCGCTTGGCGGTGATGGATTGGGCCGATTCTTCGGCCTTGAAACGCTGGAACAGTTTCTGCTCGCGGGTCGCGCTTTCTACGTCGCCCAGACCCCTGTAGGCGAGCATGGCTGTGTAGTGCATCTGGAGGTCCTCGGGGTCGATGGCGTTCACCTTTTGCAAAGCTTCAATCGATTCTTTGTATTGCCGCTTCAGGAAGAGAAGCCGGCCGACCTGATTCCAGACGACACGATCGCGCGGGTACTTTGCGGTGACGACCGCCAGTGACTTGAGGGCGGCGTCGTAATCGCCATCCGCCTTTTCGATCAAGGCTTTGAAATACCAGATCCGTCCGAGCTCGGGGTTCACCTCGAGAGCTTTCTTGATTATCGGTTTGGCGGCTTCGGTCTCGCCTTCCTGAATCAGGGCGCGGGCTCGGTTGAGCCAGCCGTCTGCATAGTCGGGCTCTGCCTCGGTAACTTTGGTGAACGCATACTCGGCGCCTTTGACATCACCCTGGAGGAGCAACCCGATCCCCCAATCATTCCAGCGCTCGCGCTCCTTTTTAACAGCCACCGGTTCCCATTTGGTCTCCGAAGCATTGTTGGTGAGGTCGATGGTGGATTTCGCGGTCGCGAGCACCGTGATCGGTGTGACGGGTACTTCGCCTTTGATCTCGCCCGAAACATTGGCCGGGATGTTGGACTTGGCGAAGCTGTATTCCAGTCCGTTGTAATTGATCGTATTCAGGCTTGGATCCTGTCCCGCCTTCGGTTGCCCGGCATAGGCGAAATTCGTGTAGTACCAGCTGAACTTGCGGTGATTCAGCTTCGCGGTCAGCGTGATGGGTCCTTTGGCGTCCTTTGGAATCTTGAGCAGATAATGCACGGTATCGGCGGCTCCAGGCGCAATCGAGTGGACATAGAGAACACTGCGGGCCTGATACGCGTTGCGCTTGTTGATCTCGTTACCTTCGCCATCCAGCTGGAAGGCTTTGTACATGTGAGCGCCAGGATCGACAGGACCCTTGCCATCGTCTTCGACTTTGCCGTTCCAGAATATGACTTTTCCTGTAGCGTCGGTGGCCTGTAGCTCAAGCCATATATCGAAGGAATCGAGAGTGCCGCCGGGAAAGGAGTGGCCTATCGCCCGGGTGCGTACGACAACGTCGACGCGGGCGGTAGACCCTGGAGTAAGTTTCGGCTTCGCTACGTCAATTGGAGCCGAGACCTC
>DATAZF010000103.1:0-8020 GCA_036272235.1 Bryobacteraceae bacterium
ATCCTGACCAAACGCGTCCTCCCTCGATAGAGCGGAACGCATCGGGAAAACTCCGGGACGAGTCGTATCTGAGGCAGGCAAACCCAGGAAGGTGAATCATGATTTACCTTCTGGCTCCGGCGAGGCTTCCCAGTTTGAGACAAGCTGCAGGAAGTCGGCGACCGCGCGTGGAGATCCCTCCACTTCACATTCCAGACCTTCTTTGCGAATCTTTGCCCGAAGCTGGCTGGATCCCGCATTGCTTTCAGGCACGTGGCCCGTTCCGAACCGGGCCCTGCCGTCCGACACCGTGTCCGCTCCGGCCTCTTCATGCCCGCCATCGCCTTGAATCGCCAACAGCCGCAGCCAAAAGCGTTCAAACTCGGAAGGAATCATCAGATGATTTCGCCCGGGCGCGGACGAGGACAGCCTGCCCGCGGGACGGCAGGGAAAAAGCGCGTCCCAGAGAGCCTCGCAACATGTGGCAAGCATGCTGCGACGATCTCCGCCGTTTGTCAGGAACCAGTTGCTAAGCAAGATGTAAGCTTCACTTTTCAGCGGTGTGTCCGGTTGACGGAACCATCGGTGAAACTCTTTGGAAGCACGGGAGCTGAGGGTCAGTTTTCTGTATTCCTCCGCTTCAATGCTATGGAGAAGATCATTCATCCGGGCCGAATCGATCTCTCGGGGACTTCCCAGGATCAAGTCGAAATTGTTGGCGGAATCCGGGAATCGCCGAAGCCATCGAATCGGTGTTCTCATTGGCCACGCCTTCTATTGTTAACCATTATTTATAACCAAAAGTTACCATAATCAATAACGGCAGTCAATATAAATTAATGACATTTTGCCTAACGCGGATCGCGTGACTCAGCACTAATCAATCGCCTGTGGCAGCCCACCGTTTTCGCGGCGGTCGGGGCCTTGCTGACGCCCGGATCTGGTCACGCGCCGCTGCTGGCAGGTGGCTACTTCTTGTGCTTTGGGGGTGAGGCTGGGGGTGGCGTTGGATTGGCGGCGCCCCCGCCCAGAAAATCATCGAAGTTGACGCTCGGCGGGGGCTGTGTCGTCACGGCCGCCCGCGTCGTCGTGAACCCGATAATCCTGCCCATAAAAATGACCGCGATCCAAACGACAAGCGACACTACCGCCGCCGCTTTCCCGGCCCGTGGCGCCGCCGGCGCCTTGTCCCATTCGTCCACTTTTCGACCGGCAGTCATCTCGAACACGGCCATATTGAGGCCCGCCAGCACCAGCAGGATCATCTTCGTCCGGAAATAGAAATTGTGATAGTAAACGCCGGCGTTCGTGGTGAACATCAACGCGCCAGTGGCAGCCGTCAGCACGAAGGCGGCCCACGTCCACTTGAAAATGTCCCCCGCGACGTGCCGGAACGGCCGGTGCGTCGAAGCCAGTCCGAGCAATCGAAGGTCGATCACTGCGATCGTGCCGAACACCAGCGCGAGACCCAGCACATGGGTCGCCTCAAGCAGCGGAAAGACGTAGAGCGACCCGCGAATCCCGGCCGCGAGGCTCGTGCCTTCGAGCCATTTCAGAATTGCCGCGATATCCATGTATCAGGCTTTCGTGGCCGGTGACCATGAGCCCCAAACGTGGTCATAAGCGATGAGTCTGCCGAGCACGATGATTGCGACCCAGATCAGAAACGTCAGCACCGCCATCACTTGAACCGACCGGCGATTCAAAACTTCCGCTTCCCACTGCAGATCGTGTTTGCGCACGGTCTTCTGGAACACTGCCGTAATGACCGTCCCGACCGCCACCAGAAACATCTTCAGCCAGAACGAAATCGTGATCAGTTCGCGCACCGGCTCGCCGATCACCATCAGAAGTCCCGTCGCCAGCATCAAATACAACGCGCCGGTCAGCCATGGACCGAAGCGGGCGGCGGTCTGCTGTAATGTCTGATCGCGCCCGGCCCATCCCAGGACGCGTAAATCGATCATGAGGACCGAGCCCATGACCACCCCGATCCCCACGATGTGAATGGATTGAATGCCGGGAACCGCCCAGGCATTATGGTTCTGGATATAGACGCTGAGGAATGTTGTGGAAAGCCACTCGGCAAAACGATTCAATTCAGAATACCCAGGTTTCGGAGGACCGCTACGTTAACAACCCGCGCGCGTCATCCCACGGCCGCTAGAACTTTTCCGCCCCGAGAAGCTCGCTGCCCTTCACTGTGTCGCAGGTCATGCCGGGAGCCGGAGGTGTCTTCCACGGACATTTCGCAATGGCCGTGCCGCCCGCGCGCGATCCGAAATTGCTGCCGTCGCGCAACGGATTCATCTTGAGGCTGAAGATCGTCCCAGCCGGGAACGACGCCGCGGTAATTCCCTGCTGCGCCACAGCCGCCGCGCCCGCCATCTCGACGCCCCAGTCCTGATTCTTCCCGTCTTTGTCTTTGACGAGCTTGCCATCCGGCCCGATCAGATAGAAATGCAGCTCGGCGTGGTTGGCCTGCGCGACAAACTGATAGGCCACTCCGGTCAGCACCAGCGTCTTCGTCTGATCGTACATGGCGAACGAGTGGTGCGCGAGAGCGGGCGTCACCCAAAGACCCAGGGAGGCAAGCGCGATGAGGCCACCGGCGATCCACGTCTGTTTCGCGCCTGGACCCTTTGATTGTTCTTTCACTGTCATGGCTTCCTTCTATTTGAAAAGATCGAGCACGTCCTGAGGCAGCGTGTCCTGCGGCTTGTCCCAGCCCACTTCGAAATACTTTTCCCAATCCTGCGCCCACGGGCGCCCGTAGTAATCGATATAGCGCGGATCGGCTTTCGTCAATTGCGTCGGTCTGCCGTTGGTGTTCCGCAGGTTACTCAAACATTCGATGTAAGTATATCGCTGGGTCGGATTGTCCGGTGTCGCGCGCCGCACATAGCGATAGGTCGCGCGCAGCGGCTGCACGAACGCGTCGGGATCGTAGAAAACCGTCTCGTGATCGAGGCCGTAGAATTTGCCGTCCTTCATCACCGGCTTGAATATCTCCACCGTTTCGATCTTGCTGCTGAATTCGAACATCGAATGTGAGAGCGTCCATGGCTGCACGTTCGCGGTCCACGCCACGAGCGAGGTTCCGTCCCAGAATCCGACCGTCTCGCCGTACCACTGCGGCACCTTCTGTACGTGCTCCTTGCCGATCAAAACCTGCCGGAGGAAATTTGCCGCGATGCCCGAAAGGAACTGCTCATTCCACGGCGTCATCGTCAACTGGAAGTTTCCGCCTTGCGAGGCCTGCGACCACCAGCGCATGAATCCCTCGGGATAGCAAAACGACGCTTCCCACTGCGGCGCATTGTCGACCGCTTCGTGGTAATTCATCTGCACCATGCGCTTCTGATACTCGGGCGTCAGCAGCGACAAAATCGTTGGGACCTGATTTACCGTCCCCCAGATCCATTCCGCGCCGTGGTCCGCCGCCTGGTCGCGCGTGTAATAGCCATCCCAATCGGGAACCGTCGCCTTCGTATAAACCGTTGGACCGCCCTTCGCCTTCGCCGCCGCCATCAACGCCTCATAGTGCTCTTTGGCCGTCTTGTAGGGATAATGGCTGACGATCTGGTCACGCGGATAATCTTCCTTGCAGTCGCCCCAGGACGCCGACAGCGGCGGCTTGTCGCCTATGCGGTGGGAAGTCCAGATGTCCGTCAACTGGCGCGGCGTGTTGCAGCGAAAATAGCGCTGGTCCGACCACAGCTTCTGGTCTTTGTAGAAATTTTTGGATGAGAACAGGTCCCCGGGCAGCGCCTGCATTCCTGCCGGCGGTCCCGGGAACGTCGGGGTGTTGGCTCGTCCAAATCCCCGCCCACGCCCCGGCGCGCCCTGTGGCTGCGCGTTCCGCTGGCCGCCCTGCTGGGCAAACACCTTCGTGGCGGTGGGCGACATCCACGTGAGAGCCGTCAAAACGGCAAACGAGGACGAAAGAACGATTAGTCTGGCTCTCATGATGTCACTCCCTCAAAAAGGCGTCTGTACAGGGACTCACGTTACGCAAAATCCCCTGGCGTAAGCGGGTATGCTACTTCTCCCCGCCGGCCAATGTCAAGGAATACAGGCGACCGGCTTGGGACGTACACGGCCAAACGCCTGAAAACATACCGTCAAGCGGCGGTCACTGACCGGCCGATGACCGTTTGCCTGGCGGATTCTCCACCCGCACCCGCCTATTCGCTGATAGGCTGAATGCGGCCTCAGCCATCCCTCTGGCGCGGACGGCCGCCGTCAAATGCTGCTTCCAAACCCGCTCCTGATTGTAAATCCACTTAATGAATCGAGCCTGACCTTTCCGCTCCTCGAATGCCTTCACATTGCCGGCTTCATCTGCGGCGTCGGGACCATCGCGCTTGTCGATTTTCGTCTGCTCGGCGTCGGGCTGACGCACAAGACCGCCGCGCAGCTCTGGAGCGACACCATGCCATGGACCCTCGCAGGCCTTTCCCTCGTGATCTTTTCCGGCCTGCTGCTCTTCTCCGTTAACCCCGACACCTACTACACGAACCACGTCTTCGTCGCGAAAATGTCGGCCCTCGTGCTCGCCATCGTCTTCTATTACACTGCCGTTTACAAAACTGCCGCGACCGCCGCACCACCCGCGCTGAGCCGCATCGTCGCCTCGATTTCACTTGTGCTCTGGGCCGCTGTATTGTTCGGAGGGATCTTCATCGGCTCCATCGGCGCGGCCCTGAACGACAGGATTTGAAAATGCTGCCTGTCTTCCAGTCGCTACAGGACACCGGCTTCTTCATCTGGATTCGCCAGTCGACTTACGTTTATCCAATCATCCTGTCGCTGCACATCACCGCTCTCGCGTTTTTCGGCGGTACGATCATCGCTACCGACCTCCGCCTGCTCGGCTTAGGAATGCGCAGCTACTCGATCGCAGAGCTGCTCTCCGGCCTGCGCAACTCGAAGCGGTTCGGTTTCCTCCTCGCCGTCGCAACCGGACTTCTTCTGTTCGGAACCGAAGCCGCGCAATACGCGGCCAACCTCTGGTTCTGGATCAAAATCGGTTTGCTCGTCATCGTCGGCATTCACTACCTGCTCTTCCGGCGCATTTACGAAAACGCCGCGCTACTTCCCGGCAAAGCAAAGCTGGCCGGTGCTCTTTCCCTTTTCCTCTGGACGGGCGTCATCTGCGCCGGCCGCGGCCCCGCCACCATCAAGGACATCATGCACTCGATGGTCGACCCCACCGGAGACGCCGTCTTCCAATCGGTTCAGCAGATCTCGGATGCCCGCGGCGTGAGAGAAAAAGCGCCGCGCACCGATGCCGACTGGCAGGAAGTCCGTGAGCATCTTCTGGTATTGGAAAGCGTGCCGGACCTCGTCACCGCGCCGGGCCGCATCGGCGCGCACCCCATCGACCGGTCCCGGAATCCGCAGGTGGAAGAACAGCCCGAGAGTGTTCAGAAGCTGCTCGACGCCGACCGCCCCAGCCTGATTCGTCGCGCCCGCCGCCTTCACGATGCGGCGGCGCTGGCTATGAAGGCCGCCGATGCGAAGGATAAAGACGCCCTGCTCCACGCCATCGATGGCATCGACAAAGCGTGTGAGAACTGCCATCTGCACTACTGGTATCCCAACGACAAACGGGCGCAGCAGGCCGCCAAAGAAGACGGTATCGTCGACCAGTGAACTCTGTTGCCCTCTACTTCGCCCGTCCCTTCAGCCCCTGCGCCAGCACCGGCAGCGTATAAATCGTAGCCGCCGTCTGCTGCGGGCCCTGCCGGATCGGCTGCCCGTTCGCATCGTCCGCGCCGCTGCCGACGACGTACAGTGTCTTCCTGTCGCGGCCCGCAAACGTGACGCTGATAACGCCGCGCGGCGTGGGAATCAACCCCAGATACATCCCCGTTTTATCGAACACCTGCAGCCCCGGATTCGCCGTCACATAGAGCCGCCCCTGTGTATCGACGACCATCCCGTCGCCGTTGCTTCCTTCCGGCAGCTTCGCGAAATCGCGGCGATTCGTGAGCATGCCGGGTCCCTTCACGTCGAACGCCACGAGCGATCCGCCGTTGGTGACGTAAAGCGTCTTGCCATCCGGACTGAACACAATCCCATTAGTGCGCAGATTATCCGCCTCCACCTCCACGCCCTTCGGACTCGCATAGTACAGACAACTTGCCGTGAAGTAAGCACCGCCCTTACCATCGGACGTAAGATCGTTCGGCCGTACCGTCAGCGCCGTGCCGTCCGTCCACTTCTCGGCCAGCGTCTTTCTCCCGGGCGTAAGCAGCGTGATCGCGTTCACGATGGAGTCTTTGTCCGCCTTCGTCGATCCCGCGCGCTCCGTGCGATGCGCGCCGTAGAGCTGTCCTTTCGGATCCATCGATACCGACCCGATGCCCTTGGCATCCGCCACTGCCACCGACGATTTGCCGTCGGCATCGATGCGCAGGACCGTGTCGAAGTCTTCCTGCGCCACAAGCACGTTGCCGTTCTTGTCGGGAATAATCCCATCGGCGCTGTTGCCGCCCGCCTGCCAGATCTTCGTCCACTTCCCGCCGGCCGCGACGACACCGGGGATCGCGCTGATTTCAAGTTTGCGCGGCGCCGGCTGCGCTGCCGGAGTTCCGCCCTGCCTGCCCCGGCCCGCCGCGCGGCCGCCTCCTCCAGCGCCCGGCGCCGCTTCCTGCGCGGAAGGCTTGCACGATGGCGCCGGCGTCTGCCCGAAGGCGCACGCCACGGAAAGTCCGAGAAGAGAGATCAGCAGAGTTTTTTGTTTCATTTGGATTCCAGCTCCATGAGATTGCAACCAAGGCAAAATTCTACACCTGATCCCACCCTGCGAATAACGATCCGTTTCCGACACACACACCTTGCGGACCCTCCGCCGGACTGCCACAATGGCCTTGCCACGAGCATGGCCTGTCGTGAGCGTTTAAAAACCTATGGAACTGCGTGTGCTTGGAATTATCCTCGCCGGCGGCAAAGGGACCCGCCTTTATCCGCTCACCAAAGAGCGCGCCAAACCCGCCGTTCCCTTCGGCGGCAAATACCGGATCATCGATTTTGTCCTCAGCAACTTCATCAACTCCGGGATCCATTCCATTTATGTGCTGACCCAGTTCCGCAGCCAAAGCCTGCTCCAGCACCTTAATGAAGGCTGGCAGATCGGCGGCATTCTCAAGAACCAGTTCATTATTCCCGTGCCCGCCCAGATGCGGTCCGCCGACGAACAGTGGTATCAGGGCACCGCCGATGCGATCTACCAGAATGTCAACCTGGTCGAGCAGGCCGCGCCGCACGTCGTCGCGATCTTTGGCGCCGATCACATCTACCGCATGAACATTGCCCACATGATCGCCAATCACCAGTCGACCGGCGCCGCGGTCTCGGTAGCTGCGATCCCCGTGCCGCGCAAGCACGCGCATGAATTCGGCGTCATCGAGACCGGTCCGGACCATCGCATTCTCGCCTTCCACGAAAAGAACCCCGACTCACCCGCGATTCCGGGCGATCCCGAACGCGTTTTCGCTTCGATGGGCAACTATATCTTCACCACCGAGACCCTGATCAAGGCACTCGACGCAGACGCCGACGACCTCACCAGTTCGCACGATTTCGGCCGCGACATTCTTCCTAAACTGGTGGCGCAGAAACAGGCAATCTACGCCTACGACTATCAAACCAACAAGATTCCCGGCGAACCTCCCGACGCGCAACCTTACTGGCGCGACGTGGGCACCATCGAGGCCTACTGGGAAGCCAACATGGACCTGCGCGCCGTCAAACCCGCCCTGAATCTCTACAACCGCCAGTGGCCGCTGCGCACCAACAGCTATCCCGATCCGCCGGCGAAATTCACTTTCGACGACGAGAACCGCCGCGGCGAGGCTGTCGACTCGATCGTGTCGGGCGGCTGCATTCTCTCCGGCGGCCGCGTCCGGAGGTCCATTCTGGGCCGCGGCGTGCGCGTGCACGCGGGCGCTTCGATAGAGGACAGCGTGATTCTCGACAACTGCGACATCGGCCGCCGCGCGAAAATCCGCCGCGCCATTCTGGATAAAAACGT
>DATAZF010000104.1:0-46230 GCA_036272235.1 Bryobacteraceae bacterium
GCAACAAGTGGCGGCCGACGGTATCCCGGCAACATTTGAAGAGGTGCTGGCGTTGCCGGGCGTCGGTCCCTACACGGCGGCCGCGATCGCAAGCATCGCTTTGGGATTGCCGCACGCTGCGGTGGATGGCAATGTGATCCGCGTCATCGCGCGCCTGACCAACGATGCTTCGGAAATCACGTCGCCCGCAACGCGGCGGCGCTTCACCGAAGAAGCGGAGCGGCTGCTCGATCGCCGGCGGCCGGGCGATTTCAATCAGGCAATGATGGAACTCGGCGCGACGATCTGCCTGCCGCGCACCCCCGCATGTGGCGCCTGCCCGGTGGCGAAATTCTGCGCCGCCCGCGCGGCGGGGAGCGAACGCGAATTGCCGGTGAAGTTGAAGACCGCGCGGGCGCGCGAAGTGATGCTGGACCTCGCGATCGTCGAACGGGACGGTTGCGTGCTGCTGGTGCAACGGGGCGCCAGCGAGAAACGGCTGGCGGAGTTCTGGGAGTTGCCGGGGAAGGACTTGTTCCCGCAGCGGCGCAGGGTAAAGCAAAATGCCGTAAAGCTGGGGGAATTCCGGCATCAAATCGTGAACGATCGTTTTTGCGTGACCGTCTGGGGCTTGTATGCAGCAGCCTGGGACCTGCCCGCGGCGAGGTGGGTAGGGATCGACGATCTGGAGAGCTTGCCGGTCACCACCGTGACCCGAAAAGCTCTGAGCTTGCGAAGACAAAGTTAGAACCTGGAACGTTTGGCTGGAGCCGCGAGACATTAAGAGGTCCGCGGCCGCTCCCGGCGATAACAAGACCGCGTGCGTCTCCAGCGGATGCCGTTCCGGCGCCGTGAACAGCGGGCCCAGGGCACAAATGGGGTGAAGATTATCCTCCCCGCGGTCTCGGTGCCTGTGCGGGCGGCACGTTTGATCTGCTGGGCGCGCCAGGATTCGCGTTCAATACGCGGCGGCGAAGCCGAAAAACAACACGAAAAGCGAAACCGTGAAGATCTTCGGCGCGGGCCTGTATCAGGTGAAGGTCACGATTCCAGCTAACGTTGAAAGAGGCGATATCCCTGTGGTGGCGACGGCTGCTGGCCTGCGAACGCCTTCGACCGTGATGATCACCGTGCAGTAGAAGGCTTACCCTCCCTTGTGCTGAGAGATATGAAGGCTCTCCACCCGCCAGCGGATAATTCAAGCTCCAGGAACCATGCGCGGGTGCCGCCATCACATTCCGTTTGTTTTCTCCTGTTGCCTCGTGCTGCTACCGGTCGCATCGGCGCGCGCGGATTTAACCACCGAATCGACAGCCCCGTCTTACACCGCAGCCGGTATCGTTCACGCGGCAACGCAGACTGCCGAAGCCCTGGCGCCGAATACGATCGCGACGATCTATGGCACGTATCTCTCGTGGATGACCCACGCGACAGCCGTGGGCGATCTGAACGGCGGTACGCTTCCGACCTCGCTCGAAGGAGTCAGCGTTTACGTAAACGGCATTCTGAGCGGACTGTTCTATGTATCTCCCGGACAGATCAACTTTCTGATTCCATACGACATCACCGACTCGACGGGAAAGGTGGAGGTTGTCCGCCAGGGCGTCGGCGGCCCCGCGGCTACGATCCAACTCGCTACGACAGCGCCGGGATTCTTTCAGTGGAACGGCAACTTCGCGGTGGCCGAGCACGCGGATGGCAGTCTGATTTCAGACGCTGCCCCGGCCCGCGCAGGCGAGATCGTCGTTCTTTACGCGGCCGGCCTCGGACGTACTATCCCGGACGTTCCTTCCGGGCACGTCGTCTCGACTGCGACAACCATTCTGTACGCCTCCGAACTGCAGATTCTGTTGAATGGGGCGCCGTGCCCGGCATCGAGCATTTACTACGCGGGTCTGACGCCAGGATATGCGGGGCTTTACCAGATCAATCTCAAGCTTCCGGATACGCTGCCCGCAAACCCGGCTATCCGAATCGTGATCGGGGCGCAGACGAGTCCGGCGGCGATCCAGCTTTCCGTGCAGTAGCGCAAAAATAACGCAACTTTCCAAAGTCCGCGCGCGCTCTACAATAAGAGGCAGGTATGACCAAGAGGCAGGTATGACCGCAGCACTTACACGCAGCCTTGCGCTGATCTTTTCCGGAGTTCTGGCGGGCGCCCTGGCCGGTGCGGGATTGTTCGCGCAAACCCCGGAACCGAACGCGACCGAACCCGCCGCCACGTATACCGTTCAGACGGGCACGCACATTCCACTAGGTCTGATCAACAGCGTCAGCACGAAGCATTCTGCCGCGGGCGACCGGATCTATCTCGAGACGGTGTTTCCAATCGTGATCAACAGCCACATCGTGATCCCGCCGGGTAGCTATGTCACTGGTACTGTCACAGAAGTGAAGCGTCCGGGCCGCGTGAAAGGCCGCGGGGAGCTGTATGTCCGGTTCGACTCCATCACGCTGCCGAACGGCGTGACGCGCAATTTCCGCTCGCGGCTCGGCTCCATCGACGCACGCGGCGATGAGCGCCTCGACAAGAAAGAGGGCGAGGTCCAGGGCGATTCGAACAAAGGCGGCGATGCCCGCACGATCGGCGAAGGCGCTGCAAGCGGAGCCGGTATCGGCGCGATCGCGGGGTCCGCTGTAGGGCATGCAGGGATGGGCGCCGGAATCGGCGGGGCGGCGGGGGCAGCGGCGGGACTGGCGGGCGTACTGCTGACGCGCGGTCCGGATGCGGTGCTGGCCAAAGGGAGCACAATCGAAATGGTTCTCGACCGCCCGTTGATTTTTGCGGCGAGCGAGGTCAACTTCACAACGACGGGTGGCGCGGGTCACTTCTCGGACGGTGGCGGACCGGTGCCGGCGGCGAACAAAGGCAACGGTGCGCTGGGCCCGGCGCGCCGCTTACCTTTCTAGTGAAAACCTGAGCGATTTCACTCCGGCTCGGGATTCAGGACCTGCTCGTACAGGTCCGCGGGATGCGCCACCACGCGCCGCCGGGCGCGCTCGCAATCCTCCAGGAAATCGCGAATGGCCTGCTCGACGAGGTCGCTTGCGCGCCTGTAGCGGCCGGTCGCGAGCTCACGCTCGACTTCTTTTTTCAATTCCATTGACAGAGTGATGACCATTGGCGATTTCCTCCTCTCTCCGGTTGGACCTGTCTCTTTGATTCCCAGTCGCCTGGCAAAGTGCCGTCTTGCAAAGTCAGAGCTGACTGCGATCGACGTAACGATTGCACTCGACTGTTGAACTCGACGACACCGCGGGCCAGCCGCTGCAGGTCATCGTGCAATAGATACCTTCATCGCTCTCCGCGCGCGCCTTTTTCTGACGACACCGCTCTCGCAGATATCGCAGAAACGGGCATGCTTTATTGCGTCAAGCAGGGGTGAGCGAGTCCCTCCCAGAAACTTTCAGTCTGGTTGCTCATGGTTTTCCTTATGAAATGTTCGTGATGCTGCGCCGGGGCCGTGCCGGCTCACGTTGTTTCTGGCGCACAACGCCCCGCGGGCTGTACACTCGTTGTTTCTGGCGCACAACGCCCCGCGGGCTGTGCGCTTGTCGAATCAGGAATGCCGTTGTGGTTTAAACGGCGTGTGCGAGCGGTGAATCGGAGCGCTCAATATTGGCTTTTGTAGTCATCGATATTCAGCACCTCCTTTTCGTGGGTGTTGATTGGATTTTCTGAGGGTACCATCCGCGCCGGGCGGTTGGCGAGTGGATTTCGATTTTTTAATGATCCGACGCGTCGCGTCCAATCGGCAATAATGTGTTTGATCATATGAAACGTTCCCGGACAGTTTTCACAAGTGTCTGCGCCCTCGGTTTCGCGGTTCTCGTGTTAGCTCCCCAGAGCCGTCGCGCGCTGGCGCAGAACCGCATGGGTTTTTCGCTGGTGTCGCAGGATAGCGGGCACATCGCGCTCGGCCTTGCGCTGCGAAAGCTGAACGTTTCCGGAACCTTCATGCAGGCGCCGGCGCATCCTGACGACGAAACCAATGCGCTGCTTGCTTACTACGGGCGTGGCATGGGGTTTCGCTCGATCGACGTGCAGAACAACCGGGGCGACGGCGGACAGAACGAGATCGGTCCGGAGCTCTTCCGCGATATGGCGGTGCTGCGAACTTCGGAGCTGCTTTCCGCCCATCGCATCGACGGCGCGGAGCAGTATTTCACGCGCGCGATCGATTACGGGTACTCGTTCGATCCGCAGGAAGTCATCACGAAGTGGGGCAGGAAAGATATCGTCGGCGATTACGTGCGGCTGATCCGCACGTTACGCCCGGACGTGATGGTGACGATGAACATTCAGGGCCGCGGCGGAGACCGGGCGCATGAGGCGACGACGATCCTGGTGCACGAGGCATGGAAGGCGGCGGGGGATCCGTCGATGTATCCCGAGCAAATCCAGCAAGGGCTGCGGGCGTGGGAGCCGGAGAAGTTGTATTTCACGTACCAGCCGCCGCCTCCGGCGAATGGAGCCGGGCGTGGTGGAAACGGACGCGGAGGTCGCGGCGCGGGCCGTGGGGCTGCTGCCCCCGCAGGCCCGCAGGCCCAGCCGACTGCGGCTCCTGCGTCGCAGCCAGTTCCACAGCCGAAGCTCGCGCGCGTGAACACGGCTTCGTATGATTCGCTGCTCGGGCGCACTTACTCCGATATCGGGGTGGACGCGCGCAGCAATCATAAATGCCAGGGCACGACCGGACTTCCTCCTCTGCCGGGAGTGGCGGGCGGACGCGGGGGCGGTCCAAATATCGGCGGCTATCAGTTGATGGAAACCACGCTCTCCGCGCAAATGGGCAAGGACGAGACTTCGCTCTTCGACGGCATCGATACGAGTCTCTCGGGTCTCGCGCGGTTCGCCGGACCCAATCCCCCTGCCGCTCTGACAGCTGGAATCGCCGCGATTGTTGTCGAGGCGAAGCGGGCGCAGAGCGCGTTCGACGCAGGCAACGACGCCGGTACAGCCGCGCCGGTCGAAGCCGGACTCACTGCAGTGCGAACTCTGCGCGCGCAGCTCGCTGTGATGCCGCTGAGCGAAGGCGCGCGTTACGAGATCGATTTCCGGCTGCAGACGAAGGAACGCAACTACGAAGACGCGGTGCTCGTTGCGCACGGTTTGACGTTTGACGCGGTATCCGACGACGGCCTTGTGATCGCGGGTCAGCCGGTGAAGCTTTCGCTGCTGGCAGTGAATCGCGGCGCGACGGATATCAGCATGACGAGCGTGGCGATTGCGGGCTTCGACGGTCCGGGAGCCTGCACGGCGGCTGCGGTGAAGAAAGACGCGGTCTTCAACTGCAATGTGGATGCGCACGTCCCGAAAGACGCGAAGCCGACGACCCCTTACTTTACGGATAACTACTGGAAGCATCCTGAAAACCAGGCAATCGACATCTTCGATCCGAGCGTGCCGTTCGGAGTGCCATTCGCGCCGACGCCATTCCATGTCACCTTCCATGTGAAAGCCGGCGCGGTGGACGTCACGCGCGATGTGACCATCCAGTTCCGTTACGTGAAGGACATTTACAACGGCGACAAGCGCATGGAGTTGAACGTGGTGCCTGCGTTTTCGGTGCGGGTGAGTCCACCGCTCGCGGTGGTGCCTGCCGGCAAGCCTGTGACGCGTGAGATCAGCGTCGCGGTGACGAACGGAACCAAGGGCGCGGCGCAGACGAACGTGACGCTGGATGTTCCGGCGGGATGGAAAGTGACGCCGGCGAGCGAGCCGATCCATTTCGCGCATGAAGACGAATCGCTGTCGGCGCGCTTTCAGGTAACGATCCCGGCGCAGGCGAAAATTGGGGGATATACACTGCACGCGACGGCGACCTCGGCGGCGACGGGCGACGAGAAATTTACGACCGGCTATCAGGAGATCGAGTATCCGCACATTCAGCGGCGGCAGGTGATCAAGCCGGCCGAGGTGGCTCTTAAAGTGGTCGACGTGAAGACGACGCCTGGCGTGCGGGTCGGGTACATTGTCGGCGTGGGGGATCAGGTTCCTCCCGCGATCGAGCAACTCGGCGCGAAGCTGAGCTACATCGATACGGACGAACTGGCGGGCGGCGACCTCTCGAAATACGACGTGATCGTGACCGGTGTGCGGGCTTACGAGCGGCGCGCCGATCTGCGGGCCTACAACCAGCGGCTGCTCGATTACGCGAGCCGTGGAGGCACGGTGATCGTGCAATACAACAAGATGGAGTTCAACCAGGCGGATTATGGTCCGTGGCCCGCGAAAGTCAGCAATAATCGCGTGTCGGATGAACTGGTGCCGGTGAAGATTCTGGTCCCGAATGATCCGGTGTTCAACTATCCGAACAAGATCGGCGAGGCTGCCTGGGCCGGGTGGGTGCAGGAGCGCGGCCTTTACTTTCTGGGCGAAAAAGATGCGAAGTATGTCGACCTGGTGTCGATGACGGATTCCTTCAAAGACAATCCCGGCGAGAAGCTGGGGTCGTTTGTCGAAGGCAGAACGGGCAAAGGCCGCTGGATCTACCTTGGCATCGGGTTGTGGCGGCAATTGCCGGCGGGAACGGATGGAGCGTATCAATTGCTGGCGAATTTGATCAGCCTGCCGAAGGCCCCGCCATCCAGGACTCCGGTCAAGAGGGCGAATCAAGTCGCAGCGCGCTGAGCACGAACCGCAACCCGGAATCCCGACGCCGTCGTAGTTACTTCCGGGCGGCCGAGGCAGACTACTTGAGAGCCACCACCCGGGCATGCCTCGCTGCGAGCTCTGGGGCTCGCGGGAATTCGCGACACTCGCGTGCCAACTTGCAACCTCCGCAGATGCGGCCCTTGCGGAAGAGCGGCATCGCCATCTCGATCGCCCACTGGTCTCGTCTCGATCCCTGCCAGCAATCACTTCAGCGGAAGGATTTCGCGGATTCTGGTTTCGACGGCGCGTGTTTGTCGGCGGTCGCGCTTGTATCTTTGTGATAGCCCGAGTAGGTCAGCTCTTCATTGAGCGATTTCGAATGCACGAGCATTACGTGAGCAGCGCCGTTGATGGTTATCCGGCGCGGCATCCAAAGGCCGTTGTCGACGCGTGTTTGTTCGACGGCAAATCGCGTCCCGGGTTCGACACGGGCGAGGATCCAGCCGATGCCGATCGTGTCCCTGACATGCGCTTCGGCTTTCGCCCATTGCACGTCTTCTTTGTCGATCCAGAGCTTGCCTTCAATGTGTTCGAGCATCGCGCCGCGCGACGTAGTGGGTATGAACCCGGGCCGCGGAGTCATGGAAACCACCCACGCGGGACGTCCGCCGACACTTTCTTCGCCCATCAGCTTGAACCTGTAGGCTTCCGGAATGTCGTTGACGAACGCCCGCTCGTTTTCGTATTTGAGGATCCGCGCTTCACGCTCACTTGTCGTCTCGCGCTCCCGCTGATGGTCCGCACGCTCGTATTTGCGGTCTTCACGGCGCTGCTCGGCCTGCGTCAGTGGCTGGCCGTCTTTGCGAATCAAGCGCTCATATGGTGTGCCGCACAACGGGATGATTTCAGAGACCTCAGTCTGCTTCGTGCCGTCGTCGGCAGTGGTGTCTGTCTGGGTGTATGCCCAACTCGCGCTGGCTTCACGCCAGTCGCGTTGATAATTCCGAATGGACTGGCGAACCAATTCTTTGGGATCTACCTGGCCATTCGCGGCCATTTGAAAACAGGCGGCTGCGGCGAGTGAAAACAGCAGGGAGCGCTTCACTCTGCCTGGTCAGGCACGGTACTGGCCAAAGCACCCTGAATCTGGTATGTTTTCGTCCGCTTGCCAGACATGGCAAATGTTCAATTCGTTCTGAAGCGCATTGAGACACGCGGTCGGCTTGCCATCAGGTCAGGTATATCGACAAGAGTCAGCAAAAAACTCCGGCTGAGAAGAAGGTGCTGCTGGTTACTGGTTACGGCTGGAGCGCCAGAGAGGCCGCGGCGGGGGCGGTGCATTCGCTTGGCAGGATTTACTGGCGCTTCGCTCGACGAACGGTTGTCTCTGTTCGCACTTAAGTCTTTCACGTGCTCTCGACAAGGCATGAAGGAACCAGACGATCCGACTCTGAGAACATATTCCCTAAAGCGTCAATCAGCGCGCCCAAGTCCGGAATCGGCTGGGCAGTCCGGCGACGATATGGGCCTTTCAACTGATGAGGAGGCCGGATCGGAGAGCGTCGCCGAACTGGCGGACGAGGGTCAGTACTTCGAGGCTGAAGCCGTGGCCGGATTGGAGAGACCCTATCCGGATGAATCGGCTGTTCGCACGCACGAAGTGCCGGAAGACGATGTCCCGGCGGAATATCCGCCGAAGGATTCTGCTCTCGACACCGAAAACGATTAAAGGCCCGTCGCGGGCTACGGCGTTGGCGAAATCGTTCTCCGCCCGCGGTCCGCAACCCGAATAGGCAGCTTCACCAGGACGTGCGTTTTTCCATGCACGCCCGATATTCCAGGGCGAAGCACGTGTCGTAGGGCAAGCGCATCCAAATCTGCTACATCAAGCCACGCGGATTTCTCCACTCCGAACGAGAACATCACCGAAGAGTCGTCGGGATTATGCGCTAACCCGAGCACGTGCCCGATTTCGTGCACCGAATCGAGAAACATCTCCTCTTTCGAAAGCTTGAAACGCGGATTGAAGGCGATCCAGCCCTGAAAGTCTTCGCGATCCGGAAGCTGCGACCGGGCGCTCATGCAAATACACCAATCGAAGAGTGCCGGCGTTCCATCGACGAGCTGCATTGAGCAGTCTTCCGAATTGACTTCGTGCCAGTCGAGATCCACTACGCTGCTCCAGAACTCAAGCGCGTTTTGGAATTGCTCGGCCAGAGCATCGTTCGTTGTGGAAATCCGCACCGCGATGTCGAGATGTCCGTGGTCAAGCAGATCGGAGTGGCGGTCGCATGGAGCATAGTGGCCGGTCCAGTTGGCGTGAGTTGCCTGGGCGAAGCAGGGAATAGCCGGAAGAAAGAGGATTAGAAACGTCAGGAACTTCACTGGCTTCTACAGGTGTATTGTAGCTTGTAGCACAATTCTCTGCAAGTCGAAGTTCAGAGTTCGAGCGGCAGCTCACCTTGAGCCCTTTCAGTGACCGCCCAACGCTTGGTCTGGAAAGCGGACACCGTGCCGTGCATCGAGCGATTCGGTTTCCGTTTTGCAGAGAATCAACGCCCTGCGAGTTCTCCACAGAATACGTCGATCGAGAAGTTGGCGCCATCGTGCTCCTCGTGATGCCGCCGCTTCGAGAGTTCTTCGTCAGTTTGTAAGCCGCGTGGCCTGTGGGCTGACGATGCGCAGGGTGGTCCGCCCATCGAGTCGCCGCTGCGCGACGTAAGTTACGCGTTGCGCGATGCCGTGGCGCGAGGGCGCACACCTTATACGCGTCATCGACGGACCACGGGCGCATGGCCGAGCGGGACGTCCAGGTGCAGATGGCCCCATAGCGCGAGGCGGTTTGGGATATAACAATTAAGGCATTCGCAGGAGGTTCAAACATGAACACGGCTCGGTGCGCAGTTGGCATGCTCGCCGCCTTATCGCTCTCCGGGCAAACGATTCCGCGAGCGGCCGGCGGCCATCCCGATCTCTCCGGGACCTGGAGCAACGCCACCATCATTCCACTCGAACGGCCGAAAGATCTCGAAGGCAAGCGGACCTTCACAGATGCGGAATATGCCGAGTATGAAAAGAAGGTCTTCCAGCGATCCGACCGCGACCGGCCGGGGCAAACCGGCGTCGGTACCTACAATGCCTTCTGGTGGGATTCGACCACGAAGCTGGCGCGCAATCGCAATACCTCGATAATCGTCGATCCTCCCGATGGCAGAGTTCCGCCGTTAACTCCAGCGGCCGCGAAGATTGCGCAGGAGGAGCGGGCATACGCCCGAGAGCATCCCGCCGACGGTCCTGAGGACAGGCCCCTCATCGAACGGTGTCTGGTGTTTCCGACGACCGGACCGCCCATGCTTCCGAGCTTTTTTAACGGCACTCCTTACGGGCCGCTGGAGACGAACTATCAGATCGTTCAGACCCGCGATTACCTCGAGATTTACATCGACCACAATCACGAGCGACGAATCATCCCGCTCGACGGGCGTCCACATCTTCCGCCGAACGTGCGTCAGTGGTTCGGTGACCCAATCGGTCACTGGGAAGGCGATACGCTTGTCGTCGACTCCACGAATTTCACGGGGAAGACCAAATTCAGGGGTGCGGATGAGAACCTGCACCTGATCGAACGCTTTCGGCGGACCGGTCCGGACACGCTTCTTTACACTTTCACGGTCGACGATCCGACTGTCTTCACGTCGAAGTGGACAGGTGAGTATCCGTTCCGCGCCAGCCAGGACAAGCTGTACGAGTATGCCTGCCACGAAGGAAATTACGGGCTGGCGGGAGTTTTAGCCGGAGCCCGTACGGCGGAGAAAAAAGCGAGCCAGTAGACTCGACGGCTATTGCTTGTTGAGCTTCTCGAAATATGCCCTGAAGAAAGCCAACTGCGCCTCTGTGGGGGCCTGCGCGCCATCCGGCGCATTCCCGAACACCATCGGCGTCTTCGTCTTCTCGTCGTAAACCGGCCACTTCGCCAGCCCCTTGCCATTGGGATCGCCGTTCGTCGCGAAATTCACCCAATAAGAGGACATGCGGTCGGCGACGTCGCGGTCCGCGTCGGTCCAGGGGCGGCTGCCGTCCAGGTGATTGAACACGTACAGGATTTCAGAAACGTGCGTCGCGCTTCCATGCGGACCGGGCGCGAATGGTCCCCTTGCCCCCGCCAGTACTGGCGGCTGCTCCGTGAAGTAATAAACGAACGATTTTGTCTTGCCGTTCTTTGATTCAAGCCGCGCCCAGTTGCGCATCAAGAACGCCATTTCATCGCGCCCCGAAAAGAACGCGGATTCCTTAGCCTGCTCATCGCTGCCCGCGGGATAAAGTTTCAGGAAATCGTCCGCCAGATCGCCGTAGCGTTTGCGTGACTGATCGATGAACTGCTGCGCACTGCGCGGATTGCCGCCGAACGATTCATCGCGGTTCGATCCCACGAGCACCGGCACTTCGATCTGCTTGCCTTCGGCAAAGACCTTGCCCGGATCCTCGCGGATCAGCCAGCCGTCGACAATCGGTCCTGTGCCGCGGCCGCCTTTGAGAACCGCTTCAGCTGGTTTTGCCCGCAACTCCGCCAGCGATTTTGCACCGATTGCGTCGGCGATCTTCGTGCCCGCTGCTTCAGCTTCCGGCAGCGTACTGAGCCGAGCCACCGTGGCTGTGGACCACGCGCTGCTGTCGCCGATGGCGCGTTCGAATAATCCTTTGGCCTGGGGGATGGTCAGAAGATTAGCAACCATGCCTGCTCCGGCGGATTCGCCGAAGATCGTCACACGTTTCGGATCGCCGCCGAAAGCCGCGATGTTTTTCTGTACCCATTCGAGGGCCGCGAGGGAATCCATAACGCCGAAGTTGGCCGCGCCGCGGCGGTCGGATTCCTTGGTCAGCTCAGGATAGGAGAAGAAGCCGAGGTCGCCCAGCCGGTAATTAAGCGTTACGATTATGGCGCCCTTTTTGGCCAGCGCCTCGCCGTCGTACATGGCCTGCGACCCGGAGCCGGTGCTGTAACCGCCGCCGTAGATCCACACCATTACGGGGCGCTTCTCACCGGCCGATTTGGCGCCTGTCCAGACGTTGAGATAAAGACAATCCTCGCTCGTATTCGGACCGGTGCCCGCACCCTGCATACAGGTCGGGCTGAACTGCTCGGCCTTGCGAACGCCGTCCCAATGCGCGGCGGGCTTGGGCGCGCGCCAGCGCAGATCGCCTGTCGGAGGCGCGGCGAAGGGAATTCCCTTGAACACACGAACGTCTCCGCTGGCGGGCGCGCCCGAAACCATTCCGGCGTCCAGGTGCACGGGGTCGTCGATGGCGGCCTGAGCCACCCCCAATGCGAATAACGTAGTAGCGAAAATCGTTGCTCTCAGCATGCGGACCTTCCTCCAGCATCAAAAATTATATGCGAAGGCTGTGAGGCAGGTGGGCACCCTGCGGCCCATTGGCCAAATGCGGAGGCCTACCGCTTATCCACCACAACCGCGCCACCCTTAACGACCACCCTGGTTTTCAGCCAATTCCAGTACCCCTCCAGCGGGTCGCCGTCCAGCAGAATAATATCCGCGATTTTCCCCGCCTCCAGGGTCCCGAGCTGATCCCCCATCTGGATATATGACGCCGTATTCGGACCCATCATCTTGACAAGGTCCTTCATCGAGAACATCACGTTGAGCATCTTCAGCTCGTGATCGAGGCCGGCCTTCGCCTCATACGACGTGTCGGTGCAGTAGCCCAGCATGACGCCCGCGTCCCAGACTGTGCGCGCATTCACCGGCATGTACCCCGCTTCTTCGCCCAGCCGGACGCCGCCGACAATCGAATCGGGCCACGACTTCCCATCGCGGAAGCGCGGCGTGTTGTCATTCGCAAAGACGCCGAAGACCGGCGAGCCGAAGCTGACGGTCCCCAATACATGCACGCCGGCGGCTGCGACCTTCTTTGCGTCCTCTTTGCTGACCCAATCTTTATTCGGAAGGTGAACCAGCAGCTTCACGCCGGCATCAACCGCCGCCATCATCGCCGGAGAACTGACCGCGTGGACCTGAATCATCACGCCGGCCTTCTTCCCTTCGTCCACCGCGGCTTTGAGCGTTTCGATTTCCTTTTCGCTCGGACCCGGCTCTGGCGTCAGCGCAATCTCACCCGTAAATTTGATTCCCATCGCGGCCATTTTGCGAATCTCGGCGCGCGCCATCTCGGGCGTAGTGTTGTTCAGCCGCAGCGATCCCGATGGGATGATGCGAGGCCCATTGATCACGCCCTTCTCGATGTGATCGCGCAGCGTGATATTTCCTTCCGCCGGACCGCCTCCCGAGAGCACCGTCGTGTATCCGGCTTCGAGAAGGTTTTGCATTTGCTGCTTCTCATTCGGCCCGGTGTTGATGTGCTTGTGGCCGTCGATGAAGCCGGGCATCGCGGTCATCCCTTTTGCGTCGATCGTCTTGCCGCTTGCGGACGATGGCGCGCCCGCCGCTGCGGAAACGATCTTGCCCGCGCGAACGACGATCGATCCGCGCTCGATCACCGTTCCGTTGGGACCGATAATGCGGGCGTTGGTGATCGTAAGATCCTGCGCGCAAACGGACGTTATGAAGAGCGATGTGATCGAAAAGGCCGTCAAACTCAGAAGGTGGGATTTCATGCGGTTGTCTGCTCCGATGCGTGGCAGTATACACCTCTCCGCTTGTGTTCCTCAACGCGGGCCGCATAGAATGGCCCAGGCAGCAACACCATGAAAATTCACCCCTCATTCCTGATGCCCGGCGTTTTGCTTTTTTCCATAGCGGCAAATGCTCAAGCGCCTCCGGCGCCCCAGAAGCCGCTCCTCGCCTGCGGCGTTCAGGGCGATGTGGAGATTCTCTGCGGAACACGCTCCCCCGAAGATCTGGAGCAGACGCCCGACGGAAAATATCTGATCGTCAGCGAATTTGTGAACGCCCGGAACGGCGCTGCTCACGGAGCGCTCGTGCTTTTCGATCTGGCAAAGAAAACGTTCGAAAAAATTCCCGTGACCGCCGTGCCGCTGAAGGATTGGGGCGACGCCGCGTGTCCCGGCGCGCCCGGCGACGTGCTCACGCCGCATGGAATTTCGCTTTCGAAACGCGAGAAAGGCAAATGGGAGCTGTATGTCGTCAACCATGCCGGCCGCGAGTCGATTGAAATGTTCGAGCTCGCAAAAACGCGCGGCGCATGGACGCTTGCGTGGCACGGCTGCGTGGTTTCAAAGCAGGCATTCAACGATGTCGCCGCTTTACCCGATGGCAGCTTCATCGCGACGCATCCCACCGCGCTCCAGACACCCCAGACGAATCTCTTCGCCGGCGAGCCGAGCGGTTATGTTTCGCGCTGGATTCCCGGAATGGGCGAGAGCGAACTGCCCGGCACTCGGCAGGGCTATCCCAATGGGGTGCTCGTCAGCCCCGACGGCAAGTTCATGTACTTCAATGCCTGGACCGCGAAGGAAGTGCACAAATATGATTTGAAGCAGATGCAGGATGCCGGCAAAGTGAAGCTTGGCTTCCTGCCCGACAACATCACGTGGACCAGGCGCGGTCAGATGCTCGCCGCGGGTGTGATCGGTGCGCGCGGCGAGTGCGCGGACCGCGGCCTCGCATGCTCACAGGCGTTTGGCGTGGCCGTTATCACTCCTTTGAACATGGAAGCGAAGGATGTTTACGATTCCCAGAGCAAGCCACTGATCAATGGGGCATCCGTGGCACTGCAGGTGGGCAATTCCGTCTATGTCGGAGCATTCAGCGGCGATCGTCTGGTCAAACTGAGCTGGCGCAAATAACGGAAGAGGCGATCGGCGAGAGTGGCCGTTGCGTTGTATCGCCCCTTCCGCATGAATTATCGAAAACCCACAGCGTTTATTGAGTACGCTCGCAGGAAGCCGATATCGTTTTTACCGATTGGGGCCGGAACGCTTTTTCGCGCCCCCGCACCGTGACAGTGCCCGTGAGTTGGACCGTCTGATTTAAATACCTCCCCAGTTGATCGGGCGCCGCGAAGGAGAACTTTTCGCCCGATTGATTGTCTGTGACGGCATATTGATCGGCGGCACTGCCTTTCATCAGGCAGCCGGTGAGCGTCATCGGCTGGCCGCTGTCCGCTTGTGGTGTTGGATCGCCTTGGTTTGGTTGTTGCGCGGGAGGAGTCCGCTGGCCGGGGGTTTGCGCGAAAACCGCAATTCCCAGGCCAATGAACACCGTAAACATTGCAGAACGGGAGAGTCCTTTCATCACACCTCCGGGGGAATGGCAGGCAGGAAGCTTGCCAGTGGAGGATCAAGACAGAGTGCGGAACCCCCATTTTCCGCGGGTGTTTCCTTCGGCACTGACCGCCATATTGCGTCCGTTCCCGCTGTCGCGGATCAGACGAAAGGGTGCAGGCGAAGGCAGCGAACCGGTGATCCAGCGCCCGGCACGAATTCGGGAAAGACGACCTCTCGCGTGGCGGAGTTCCGTATATGCTGGGTGTTCGATTGTCATGAATCTGTTACCTAAAGACGAGAAGTTTTTCGAGCTTTTCGAGAATCACGCCCGGATTCTCTGCCGTGCGTCGAAACTTCTCCTTGCCGGCATCGCGGGCGGATATGCAGGAGTGCGCGGGATCGAGAAAGAGATGAGCTCGATCGAGGATGAAGGCGATCGGCTCGTCCACGAGATTTTCAGGCGCCTGCGCGCTACCTTCATTACGCCTTTCGACCCGGAAGATATTCAGGCGCTCGCGACTTCGCTGGACAATGTCCTCGACAGCATTGAAGACGTGACTTTCCGGATCTTCGCTTACCGGCTCGATCCAATTCCCCCCGGGGTTTCCGCTCTCGCCGACAACGTGAACAGCTCCTGCGGGTTCCTGCTGAAAGCCGTCGAGGCGCTGCACAGAAAAACGTCTGTCATCGAATTTTGCATCGAGATCAACCGCCTCGAAAATGAGGCCGACCACATGGAACGGAATCTTCTTGCCGATCTTTTTCTTAACGAAACGGATCCGATTGCGCTGATCCGGCAGAAAGAAATTTTCGAATGGCTGGAGGCGACGACCGACCGCTGCGAAGACGTTGCCGACGTGATTCAGAATGTTGCCCTGAAGCACAGTTGATCCGCAATGAGTCCGGTCCTTCTGGTCACCTTCATCATTGGAGTCGCGCTTGTTTTCGACTATGTCAATGGTTTCCACGACGCGGCGAATTCCATCGCGACCGTCGTATCCACACGCGTACTGACTCCCGGGGTGGCGGTGGCCTGGGCCGCGGCTTTCAATTTCCTTGCCGCGTACCTGCTCGGTACGGGTGTCGCCGCGACCATCGGCCAGGGGTTCGTCAACATTCATCTCGTCACGCCCCGGGTCGTGTTGGCGGGTCTTCTGGGCGCCATTCTTTGGGATCTGTTCACGTGGTTTCTGGCCTTACCGACGAGTTCGTCGCATGCTTTGATTGGCGGCTACGCCGGAGCGGCTTTCGCCAGGGCCGGCCTCGCGGGGCTTGTGGCCGGGAAATGGGTCATTACCCTCGCCTTCATTGTGCTGGCGCCTCTCATTGGGCTGGTCGTGGCGTATATGCTGATGGTCGCCGTCTACTGGATTTTCCGGAATTCCACCCCTGCGTGGATGGATCGGCATTTCCGCCGGTATCAGCTGGTTTCCGCCGCCCTTCTCAGCTGTTCGCATGGAACCAATGACGCGCAGAAGACGATGGGAATCATCACGGCGCTTTTGGTTGCGGCGGGATTACAGAAGGATTTCCACGTGCAGCCGTGGGTGATTGCCGCATCCAGCGGAGCGATCGGGCTTGGAACGCTGAGCGGTGGCTGGCGGATCGTTCACACGATGGGAACGAGACTGACGAAGCTCAGTCCGCGCAGCGGCTTTTGCGCGGAGACCGGCGCCGCGATTTCGATCCTGTTCGCGACATCGATGGGGCTGCCTGTTTCGAGCACGCATGCGATCGCCGGCGCTATCGCAGGGGTCGGTTCGATACAGCGGTTGCGGGCCGTGCGCTGGCAGGTGGCGCGTGGAATTGTGACGGCGTGGGTACTGACGATTCCTGCGGCAGCCACGGTTTCGGCTGTAGTCTATTACGCGATTCGGCTCTGGATTCCCGCCGGCTGACGCCTTTTACTGCGGAGGCGGATCGGGTACCACCGGCACCGCCGGCAGCACCGGTAAAACCGGCAAAGCGGGCGGCACCGGCAAAGCCGGCGCCTGAATGGTCGTGGCGCGGCCATGCGAATCGCCTCGCAGCCAAACATAGAGCAACGCTTGCGGATTCGGCGGATCCGGCAGAACCACTTGCACCGATTGTTTCAAACCCGGACCCGGAAGGGGCTCGGGAAGTCCCGCCGGTTCCACGCCAATGCTTTCATCCCAGCCGGCCTTCGCGATCATTTCGAGATTCTGTCCTGTAAGCCGGTAAGGTCTCGGACCACTCGCCGTCGCGTTTTCGGCAAGGACAAACAAATCGATCTGCGGCACTCGCACAATGCGGGCGAGCGTGGATGGCTTCGATTCGCCGTCGCGTCCGTTATCGATCGAGGCTTCGAGAGAGCACCCGGCCGGCAGCGTGCTCGTGTCGAAAGCCAGAAACAGCTGGTCCGCCGAAAGCTGCTGCAGATTCGAAGAGCCGTTCTGCTCCCCAATGTGCAGCGCCGTCTCGTTGCCCACTCCGTCGGCGCAGGCGAGCCGCAGGGTGCTCGTGCGTTCGAGGTTCCTCGTATCGAGAAGCGCATTCAGCGTGTAACCGGCGGGGAACTCGCCAGGCTCGATCGCAATGGCCATTCCAGTGGGCAGCGAAAGTTTGGAGCTCGCAATCGCGGGCAAAGGGCCGGTGACCTCAAGGCCTTTCGCGAACGTGAGGGGCTCGTCGCGATCCGTCAAAGACACCTGGACTGGAAGCTCAGTCCCCGGTTGCGGCGGCGTCTTCCATTCGACCGTCAGACTTCGCTCAGTCTGATTGGAAGCCGAACTTGAATCCAGAGTGAGAACGGCTCCCGGCGCCGCCAGCTTCGCAATCAGCCCCAACCGCTCGCCTTTCAGCACGAAGTGTTGCACGCTGGCTCCCGCGTTCACAGTGACCGGCAAGTTACTCAACTGCGGCGCATTGGGAAGTACCTCGAATTTCACCGGCTGACTTTTGCCATCCTGCTGCGAAATCAGCAGCTCATACGGGCCCGGGGCAAGATCGTTCGTATCGATCTGCACGTCCATCTGATTCTGCGGACCTTTACGGAGCCCCTTGGCGAGCAGGAACCGCACGGCTTCGGGAGCGGCGAATTCATCCCGCGGTTTGCGCAACTCTACTTTGCTGGTGAACTCGAAATCGCTGCCTTCCAGCGTCACGGGGAGCTTGCCGGCTTTCGAAATCAGTTTGTCCTGCGAGGCCTGCGCAACCCGCGCCTTGCTGAAGTCGCTGAGCTCGGCTACGTGGACCTTTCCGGTTGCTTCAAAATGGGCCCAGTCCCAAAACCCTCCAAGCGTGTAGTCGCCGGGCGGAACCTTGCCCTTTGCAAGGTCGATCTCGAGGGCCTGCTGATTCCCGAGTTTCACAACCTTGACCGGCGATTTTTTCCCCTGCTCGTCTACCAGCTCCCACTGGCGCGCGCGTTCCAGATATTTCCAGGACGGCTCGGGAACTTTCACCGGGAGCGGCGTCTTCAGGCCCGCGGGTATGAAGCTGGCGTCGCCGATCTGCACCACGGGCAACGCGGCGTCGGGAATCCGGCTCGCCCACATATATGCAACGCGCGTATGCGGCGGGGCCACGCCTTGCTGACCGCAGAGATTGACGCCGGTGTCTTCGCCGGGCAGCGGTTGCGCGAACGAAGCCCGGAACTGCGTGTCGGGAAACGCGATCGAACGCAGATCGAGCAACATCGCGGTTCCGCCGGCCGCAAGCCCGATGGGGCTTCCGAAGAACAGCGTGGCCGCGGTCGTCGCGAGGCTCGCTGTTTGTCCAGCCCGTGCGGCCGTCGAGTTCGTTAACGGATTGTAGGTCGCCAGTTGCGGATTCATGCTGGCGAACAGCGTTTCGGCCTGAGCGGCCACAGGGGCATTACGGTCGATCTGCACGGCGAATCCATATTGCGAGGCGAACCCGTTGAGCGCCGCGTTAACGCTCGCGGAGGAGCTCTCACTGTTCGACAACGTCGCCACAAGCTGTTCCGCCTGTGACGTTTTGTCGGCGTAGTCGGCGAGTTGCGCGATCAACACCTCATCACGCGAAAGGAACCTCGCGACCTTCTTCCTATTCAGACCCGCGGGACCGTACACCAGAGCCGCCACCGAAATGTTCTGTTCGATATGCCATTGCTGATGTTTGCCGGCGGGCTTCGGATCGGTGACGATGATCTCCGGATCTCCTTTGCCGATCTTCTCCGGAACGAGAACCAGCGCGATTTCGCCGGAACGCTCTTCCTTGCCACGAAGCACGGGAGAGTAGTCGAGCGTGTCGCCTTCGCCGAGATGGTTGATGGTGCGGAAGGGAAGCGGCTCGTCACCCGCTGTGACGCGTAAATCCACGGCGCCAAGAGGGCCACCGGCGGGGCAACCCACGAAACGAGGCGCTTCGGGAGCGGCGGCGGCCGGATTTGGTCGTATGCTGTCCTGCCCGAACCCGGCGCAAGACACCAGAAAAACCAGCATTCCCGAGCGAAAGGTCATGCTATCCGCCAGTATAACGGGCCGGGCTGTCTTTCCGTTTGAAACCCCGGTGAGGTCCCTACTTCTTTTCTTTTTTCCCGGCAGGGAACGTCAGATTGTTCGAGAAGAACGGCAACAGTTTGGTATCGAAGCGCTCCGGAATCCGGTTCGTGTGATTCCCTTCGTACGTTTCATAGGTGTGCGGAACGTCGAAGCGCGTGAGCGTCGCATCCAGAGTCGCGTTGCTGGCGGCAAGGGTATCCTGCAACCCCACCTCCAGCCCAATCGCATGCATCTTCTTCAGATTGGGCACATATTGGTCGAGCATCGCAAGGGGCGCGTTCGCGGCCCAGCGCGCCACGGTCTCGGGCTGCGGCTGACCGTCTTTCGTCGGAAGATCGAAGAAGAACGGGGGATTCTTCGGATTGGGCGACCACGCCGCCGCTTCCGCAAGCAGCGTCATGATGCCGCGATTGTTTCCGCTCTTGACGTCGGCCGGACTCTTCAGCGCCTCCGCCTGCGCGCCGCCGCGTCCTCCCGGATTCAGACTTGCAGTCAGACAGCAGGAGCTCATGGTGTAGAGGCTGGAAAACACTTCGGGATGCTTCATTCCGATCCGCATCGTCCCATAGCCGCCCATGGAGTGGCCGGCGAGCCCCCGGCTCATGCGGTCCGGGATCGTGCGGTAGTGGCTATCCACCCATGCGACCAGGTCTTCTGCGATGAATGCCTCCCAATCGCCCGTCGTCGGCGAATTGGAATACATGCTGCCGTTGTAAATTGTGAACGCGTCCGGATGCACGAGAATCATTTCACGCGCACTGCCGCCGGACATGTCTTTGTCCGCGGCCTCCGGCACTTTCATGATGTTCCAGTAGCGCTCGGCGTCGATCCCGTAACCATGCAGGAAATAGACCACCGGGTAGCGCCGGTTCGGTTGTTTCTTATAACTCGGCGGAAGGTAAATGAAGACGTCGCGGTCCGCCGAGTCACCTTCGAGATTGCCTGCGAGTGACTTCCCATGGACCTTGATACGCTCCATTGACCCCAGCGTTGCCACGCTCGGCGGAGGCGGCGGCGCCCCCGCCGGCGCTTGACCATACAACAGCACCACCGCGCCGAACGCGACTGCCGGCATTTGCGAAAACTTCATCCTGACCACCTCCGGGACACATTCTATCGCCCGGAGATCGAGTCCGCGCGCGAATAAAATTTGGTCTCTCCCGATTCGTGTGAGTCCGCTGAGAATGGCCGGACACGGCGCAACTACCGCATCACACAAGCCGGCCGCAGGATCCTGACGAAAGACTGCGCCGAATGCACCCGGGTTTCGATCCGACGGAAGCTGCCGGTGGCGAATTGCCCCGAAGCGTTTTATCTTTGAACCCGGTTGTAAGCTTTTAAACCGGCGCCTGGCGGTTGATTCGCTTTCGATTCTCCACCTTCTGGCTTGACGTCAGAAGTTCTTTGATCGCCGCGGCCCCGGTCGCAAGACCGCTCCGAATCCGGCCGTCGGCGCCGACCAGGACCGCGGTCGGAGTCGAAATGGAGTCGTAGGTTTCCGCTATTTCCGCCTCGCGTTGCAGCAGAACGCGCGAGACGTCGAAGCCTTTCAGCTTGGCGATGTTCTCTTCGGGAGTGCCACGGCTGATGATGATGATTTGCGGCAGCCCCTCCATTTCGCGGATCCACTTGATCAGCTTCGGCGGCAAGGCTGCGCACGGTTCGCAATACGGGCTCGAAAAAATCAACAGCACATCGCGGCCTCGCACCCGCAGCGATTCGAGCGAACGCTTTTCTCCGGTGATCGACGGAAGCTCGAACTCCGGCGCGGTCGTTCCAATTTCGAGGCCGATTCCCAAAGGTCCCGGTTTTTCGGGCGCCGGCGGTTCTTCAGGCAATGCCAGGGTTTCGGGCGCCGGCGCCGCGCGCCGCACGATGGGGGCCGGTTTCTCTTCTGCAGCGTCTTCGTCGTCAGCCAGAGCCACCGGTTCTGCCAATGCGGGCCTGGTCCGAGGCCGTGACAGCGCGACCACGCGCAGGAAAATGAAGCCCGCAACAGAGGCCGCCAGAAGAGCGATTCGCGTCTCCATGCCGCTGAGCGAGGCAAACCATGCGCCGAGGTCCACCGTGGGGTAACGCCGGCTTCCCCAAACCAGCCAGCCCGCGCAGGCGGCAAGCACGATATTTCGAATCAATGTTGACCAGCCCACCGGGGACGAATGCAACTGGCCGAAGCAGTGGCAATCCGGTTTACGTCCGAGCGCCATCGCGACCCCGACCGCCAATAGAAACACGACGAGAAGCGCCAATGCGCCCCACGCGCCATACTGCACGAGGCTCACTGGAATCAACGTCGCTGCCACAGCAAGTTCGACCAGAGGCAAGGTAATCATGCCGGCACCCACGAGCGCTCTCGGCAGTCCAAAATTGCGCAGAGCCTTGCGCGTTCCCACAGGGTCGACAAGTTTGGTCGCACCCGCGAGCAGGAATACGATGGCGACCAGCAGCCGTGCCGCCAACAGAGCGATTTCCGCGAGTTTCAACACTTCCGCCCTGATAATACCGCCCCGTTTGTGTATGGGAGTTGGTTCACGATAAGATGTCCGTTCGCGCTGCGGACGATTCGCAGTCCTCTGGAGAATCAAAACTTATGCGGAAAAATTTCACAAAAGCAATGTCGTGCGCGCTGGCGCTCGCCGGACTGGCATCGGTGGCTGGCGCCCAGCCGCCGGCGCAAGCGCCCCTCGAGACCCCAAGCCCGCACTACATCGCCATACCACTCGAAATCATGGTGAATCGCCCCGCGGCCGAGGTGTGGGCGCGTGTCGGCAAGTACTGCGATATCGGCGAATGGCTGAGGTTCCCCTGCACGATCACTTCGGGCAAGGATGGTGAAGTCGGCGTTGTGCGATCGATCGGCAACGAAGTCATGGTCGGCAAGACAGATCTCTCTTACACCTACACCCAGCCGGTCCGCACGGGGCGACAGTACAACATGTATCACGGGACGCTCGAAGCCAAACCGGTCACCGCCACTACGTCGAAGCTGGTATACACCCTGATCCTCGATAACTCGGCAATGGCCGACGATGCGGCTCGCGAAAAGGATCGAGCGCAGAGAGCAGCGCAGTTCACGACCGCGCTCGAAAACATGAAGATCCTGGCCGAAGGCGGCACGCTGCCGCCGGCGCCGGCTCGTGGCGGGCGCGGCGGCCCCGCCCGCGCGCAATAAGCACGCCTCTTCGCCTCTTACTGGACGGCGCTCTCGATCTCTTTCAATTCCGCGTCTGAGAGCGCGATGGCCGCCGCCTTCATGTTCTCTTCGAGATGCTGCACCGACGAGGTCCCCGGAATCGGCAGCATCACCGGACTGCGGTGCAGCAGCCACGCGAGGGAAAGCTGCGAAACGGTTGACCCGTGCCGCTTCGCCATGCCATCGAGAACGCCGCCGGGGCGAGCCAGCTTACCCGCCGCCACCGGAAACCACGGAATGAACGCCAGGTTTTCCCGCTCGCAATATTGCAGAACGTCTTCGTGGTGCCGGTCGCCCACGTTGTAGAGGTTTTGCACACTCACGATTTCCACGACCTTTCGCGCCTGGTCGATCTCCGCGGGTTTGACTTCGCTGAGACCAACGTGCCGGATCTTGCCCTCCTTCTGCAGTTTCGCGATCGCGTCCAGCGACTCCTCGACCGGCGTCTTCGGATCGATCCGGTGCAGTTGCCACAGGTCGATGACATCCGTCTTCAGCCGGCGCAAACTCATCTCGACCTGCTGCGTGAGGTACTCGGGACGCCCGACAGCGAGCCACTTGTCCGGACCCTGCCGCGTTAATCCCGCCTTCGTTGCGACCACGACGCCCCTCGGATAAGGCGCAAGGGCCTCCCCGATCAGCCGTTCGCTGACCTCCGGACCGTAGCTATCCGCCGTATCGATAAAATTCACGCCGAGCTCGACCGCGCGGCGCAGGACGCGCTTCGCTTCGTCCGCATTCTGCGGCTCGCCCCAGACACCATTGCCGGTGATACGCATCGCCCCGAAGCCGAGACGGCTGACCTCAAGGTCGCCGCCGATCCGAAATGCTTTCTGTAATTTGCTCATGAGGGTGTCGAATAAGATGCTATCGAACAACTGCCCGAGCCGCCATTTCAAATCACTTTGCGAGAGTCAGGATTGGGCATGCATTCAGCCCAATGTCGCCTTGTGGCGCCGGCGGTCTTGTCCAGAAGCGAAGCCGCGATAGTCGGCTTTGTCGCTGAGGCCCCATAAAGGGGCCAGTCAGACAGGATAACGAAGTGCTTGCTGCGCATAAATAACTGCGTCATTTGGAAGCTGGAGCCATAAGTGTAGTTCCGGTCGCCGAATACATGACGTTGGAGATTTACCGCAGTAAATTTCGGCATTTGAGATTTTGACGCGCCCGGACACCGCAGAGGCAGACCGGAGAAACGCCGGATTCTGGTGCCGCCGGCGATCCTGACGCCCGGTGGTTTTTAGTCTGTCTCGCTCTTAATCCGCGTTGAACTCGAACGTCTCGCCCTGCGCCCGGAACACCAAATGGCCTCCGGAGAGCGTCTTCAACTCACGCGTCAGGGGGATGAAAATCGACCCATCCGTCGACTGTCCAGGCGCAAGCCGTGTCTGAGCCAGCGCAATCGCGGAAGCGGTCGCAGCCGCCTTCAGCTTGGCGTTGATCCCCATCGACATCGCGCTCTGCCGCCGCTGCTCATATCCATTTGTGGATCGCATGTGGGGAATACCGTACAGAGAATTCTCGTACGACGTCACCAGCTTCACAACGTCCGAATGACTTCCCTTATCGAGCAGCACATCCACCACCTGGCCTGCCGAGATCGCCGTCATCGGGACTTCCTGCTTCATATAAGCGAAATCCTCCGGCTGCACCGTCCAGTAAAAATCCGAACCATTCGAAATCGACACCTGAATCAGCCCGAATCCCGCTACGTGATTGGGCATGTGGGTCACGATAATGGTGAGCCCTCTCCGGCTCAGGGTCTGATACTTCAACCCATTCGCTTCATACTCGATCACCTGCGCGGATGACATCGCGGCCGCCAGCAACAGGATTGACAACAGCACCGGCAATTTCACGGCAAAGCGGCGCATCTGGCGGAAAACCATCACCTTCATCTTACAGATACCCGGCCCCGCTGACTTCGGTTTCGGCCACATTTCCTCGCGTTTTCGCCCCAAACGCGTTTCCTTTTCCATCGCCGGCCTCCAGCATGTCTCCATGAGGTCCGTTCTCCCGTTTTTCATACTCTCCGCAGCGGTTTTCGCAGCTGGCACTCCCGCCAGGGCTCCCGCAACTCCGCCGGATTTCAACACCCTCATCGAGCAGGGTCGCGCGTCGCTTACTGCCTTCGATATCCCGTCAGCCCAACATGCCTGGGCCGATGCCTGCCCGCAAGGCCGGCTCAGCGGGTTCCCACCAGACCAGGCCGCCCTTTGCGAACATGACTTCGGCGCCCTCGCCGAGGCCCTCGGCCGCGATGAAGAAGCCGCCAGCCACTACCGGAATTCCCTCGCGCTCTGGGAGAAGTGCGGCCCTGCGTACCTCCCGCATCGCATCTCGACTCTGACCAATCTAGGAGGCGTGTATCGCCGACGGCGGCTTCTCGCCGACGCTGAAGCGGTTCTCTCTCAGGCACACGATCTCGTGATGCCGCTGGCCGCCGCCAATCCCTCGCTCTATGCGACCGTGCTTGGCCGCGCCGGAGCTCTCTACGGCGACCTGGATCAATCCGACCGCGCGCACCGGATGCTCGATGAGGCCATCGCCACTCTTCGCACCCTGCCGCAGTCCGGCGCTCTCGAACTCGCATATGCGTATGACTCGCTCGGCATGCTCGATCTTCGTTCCGGCCACTACAAGGCCGGCGAGTCGAATCTGCGCCAGGCTCTGGCGCTTTCCAGCATGACCTTCGGCGAGGATAACCCCGAGACCGCGGCTTATTCCACGGATCTCGCCCTCGCCCTCCTCATCCAGGGCCAGTACAATGGCGCCGGCACGCTGCTGCGCCGGGCCCGTTTCGTAATCGAATCGCGCCTGGGACCCGACAGTTTTCAACTCATCAACGTTCTCGCAGAGCAGACTTCCGTCGAGAAGGAGTCCGGGCACTTCGCTGCCGCGGAGGATTATTGTGAGAAGGCCATTCTGATCCTCAACCGGCGCCTGGCGGCCAATCGCGCGGAAAAAGGCAGCGACGAAAAAGACAGCGTCGAGAGCATCCTCCTGCAGGTAAATCTGGGGAATCTCTACGTCCGCGAACACAAAATCGCCGACGCGGAACGAGTGCTGCCCTCGGCCGTCGCTGCCGAACGGCGTCTCCTTAAAGGCCGCAGGACTCTGGCGGACGGGCTGCGCGACCTCGCCGCTCTTCGCTCCCAGCAACATGCCTGGAGCGAAGCCGAGTCCCTCTATCGGGAGGCCATCGGACTCTACGAACGCAACCTCGGACCCGATCACCCCGACATCGCTCCCGTCCTGCGCGATTACGCGGCTGTCCTGAAGCATCAGGGCGCTCCCAAAGCGGAGGTGAAAAACATCGAGGCCCGCGCCCGTTCCCTCGCGGGTTAGAGCATTCTGCCAGGTTACACGCTGCAGGTTATGCCCTGAAAACGGAGAAGCTCCGGGGACATGTAGCGCTGGCGGTCTTTACCTTAGACGAAGGTGCACGGTTAGTCTTGTCCAGGACAAGGTCATCTTCAGGTTGCGCCGGCGGGTTTACTGAAACGAAAGGACGGCCCCAAGGGCGACCGCGGATAATTTGTCCACCCCGGCAAAACACGCTTTCACCCCATCATTTCGCACATTCACCCCAGCATTCTTGTCTCGTTCATCACCCCCCTGTACGCTCGGCTTGAAAAGCGCGGACGCGCCGTGGTAGCCACAGGCGTGTCTCCGCGCGCACTTGGGGGAGATGTCAGTGAAACCTGTTCGGTCTTTAAGGATGTCTCTGCCTGTTTTCGCAGCCGGCATCGCTTTGTGGATGCCATCCACATTGCCAGCGCAAGCCATCAGCGGCGATCTTGTCGGAACCGTTCAGGACACCTCTGGATCCGGCGTTCCCGGGGCCTCCGTCGAAGCCCTGAACCCTGCGACCAATCTCAAGTCCGCCACCAAAGCCGGCGCCAGCGGTGAGTACCGCTTCACCAACCTTCCCGCCGGCCAGTACGACGTCAGCGCCTCCGCCACGGGATTCTCCGCCGCTTCGCTCAAAGGCGTGCTCGTCGAGGTGAACAAGGTCGCCACCCTGAACCTCGCTCTTCAGGTCGGCCAGATTTCAACGGCGGTCGACGTCACCGATGCCGCCGCCGTCATCGACACAACCACCGCCACCATCGGCAGTTCCTTCGACGCCCGCGAATCCCGCGACTTCCCCACCTCCGGCATCGGACTCGGCGCCCTCAATCTCTCCCTGCTCAATGCGGGCGTTGGCTCCAATGGCGGACTCAACGTCGGCCGCGGACCCACCGTCGGCGGCCAGCGCCCGCGCAACAACAACTTCACGATTGAAGGCGTCGACAACAATTACAAGAGCGTTACGGGCGCGCTTCTTGTCGTCCCGAACGATGCGACGGAAGAATTCACGCTCCTCCAGAATCAGTTCAGCGCCGAGTTCGGACATTCCTCCGGCGGGCAGTTCAACGTCATCGTCAAGAGCGGCACCAACAGCCTGCATGGCAGCTTGTATGAATACTTCCAGAACCGGAACCTCAACGCCATCGATCAACTCTTTGCCAACTCGGGCACGCTGACTAATCCGCGCTTCGACCAGAACCGTTACGGTGGAACCATCGGCGGTCCGGTCATCCGCAACAAGTTATTCTTTTTTGGAAACTACGAGTACAACACGCTCGGCCAGTCCACCACGCCGGGTGAAGTTCTGGCGCCGACGGCAAAGGGATACGCCACCCTCGCCGGCATCCCCTCGCTGAGCCCAACCAATCTTGCGGTGCTCAAGCAGTATGTCGCGCCCGCTGCAACTCCCGTTTCGAACGCCGCCCAGTTCCCGATTGTCGGCGGAGTGCCCATCGAAGCCGGGCAACTCTCGATCCTCGCCCCGAACTATCAAAACAACATCGACGCCGTCGCCAGCGCCGACTACAATCCCTCGGGCTCCGATCAGCTTCGCCTGCGCTACATCTTCAACCGCATCGTCACACTCGACCATCAGGCTAACCTTCCGGTCTTTTTCCAGATTCAGCCGAACAATTACCATCTCGCGACGATATCCGAGTACCATAACTTCACTCCCGCCCTTACCAATGAACTGCGGCTCGGCTTCAATCGTTACGATGCGGATACACCTCCGGGCAACTTCAAACTCCCGGGGCTCGATTCCTTCCCCAACATTCAGATCGCCGATCTTGGAGGGCTCCAGATCGGGCCCGACCCCGCTGCTCCGCAATCTTCCTCGCAGAATACCTACCAGCTCACGGACAACGTGACGTGGACCAAAGGCGCCCACACCATCCAGTTCGGCTTCGATGGCCGCCGGGCCATCGCGCCCACTCACTTCGTCCAGAACGCGCGCGGCAACTATCAGTACAGTTCTCTCGACCGGTTCCTGCATGACGTCGCACCTGACCTCTTCGGCCAGCGCACCCTCGGCAATTCGACCTACTATGGCGACAACTGGGCCTCATACGCGTATGCCAACGACACCTGGCGCCTCCGCCCGAATCTCACTTTGAATCTGGGCCTGCGTTACGAATACACGACGGTGCCGTTCTCCGACAGCCTTGAAGCCCTCAACTCCGCGCAGAGCGTGCCCGGTGTACTGGTCTTCAAGGCCCCGGACGCCCAGACGAAGAATTTTGCGCCCCGCCTCGGCCTCGCCTGGTCGCCCGGCAAATCCGGCACGACCTCGATTCGCGTCGGCTTCGGCATGGCGTACGACGTGATCTTCGACAACATCGGCGTCAACTCGCTGCCCCCGCAGTTTGTGACTACCGTCGATATCTCGAAGTCCAACGCGGCCAACTTTCTTGCGGGCGGTGGAGTACTTCCCGGCACGCAGACCGCCGCCCGGACTGTGGCCCAGCTTAAAGCCGCAACATCCGGCTTCATCCCCGACCAGAAACTCCCGTATTCCATTCAGTGGAACGCCGGTATCCAGCATGTCTTCGCGAAAGATTACACTTTCGAAGCTCGCTACCTCGCCACACGCGGCATTCACCTGAACGTGCAGGATCGCATCAACAATCTCGCTCCGGTGACGCCCGCGAACTCGCTGCCGACTTACCTGCAGGCTCCCAGCCAGGCGACTCTGAATGCGCTCCCGCTCACCCTCGACCAGTTGGGATCGGAACCGAATGTCCTGCCTGCCTTCGCCGCCGCGGGCTTCACCAATGCCGCTCTTGTCGAAGACTCGCCGATCGGAAACTCCACCTATCACGGCCTCGCCCTGCAACTAAACCGGCGTTTCTCGAACGGACTCCAGTTCATTGGCTCCTACACCTGGAGCCATCTGATCGATGACAGCACTGCGGACTTCGCCACCACCCTGCTGACGCCGCGCCGCCCCGAAGACTTCCAGAATCTCGCCAACGACAAATCATCTTCAGCGCTTGACCACCGCCACCGCCTGACGTTCGCCGCGGTCTACGACGTGCCCTTCTTTCGAAAGTCCAACGCTCTGGTGAAAAACGTCGTTGGCAACTGGTCTGTCGCGCCGATCTTCACTTATGAGAGCCCGGAATACATCACCGCATTGAGCCAGACGGATTCCAACCTCAACGGGGACCCCTTCGCCGATCGCACGATCGTGAACCCCGCCGGCCGCGATGGCGTCGGCAGCGCCTCCGACCCGCTGACCAACAGCGCAGGGCAGGTCGTCGCTTACCTCGCTGAGAACCCCAACGCCCGCTACATTCAGGCCGGGCCCGGCGCTTACGCCAATGGCGGACGTAATACGCTCGCCGGCCGCCCCATTGACAACATCGATTTGAACCTGCTCAAGAACTTCAGCATCCGCGAGCGGACCAAAGTACAGTTCTCCGCCCAGTTTTTCAACCTGCTGAATCATGCACAGTTCGTGCCGGGCTTCATAAACCGCGTGGACAATCCTTCGGTACCGAATATCAGCGGAAATGTTTTCAACTATCAGACGCCGGGCAATCCGATATTCAACAATCCCGAAGCGGTTTTTTCGAGCAATCCGCGCAATATTCAGCTGGCGTTGAAAATCCTTTTCTGAGGTAGCGCAGGCGATCGTGTCGCCGGTGAGATTTCTGGCACCGCCACCAGGAGCCGGGTGTGGAAATCCCAAATATCCGTATATATTAACGGAACGAACTCAAAGTTCGAACGTATCAAAAGAAGTCCTCTATGCGCCCGGCGATTTCGCGAACGACGTTAATCAAAGCCGGAGCGCTTTTCGCCATCTGGACGACCTACGGCAGCCTTTCGGCCTGGCAGACCCATTACTGGTACTCCTTCACCAAAGAACCGATGTCCTGGCCGGACAGTCTGCGTTTCGAGGTGAGTTATGGGTGGCTCTGGCTGTTCGCGACTCCCCTGATCCTCTGGCTCGCACGCCGCTTCCGCATCGAGCGCAATTACTGGGCTCGCAACCTCGCCATCCACTTTCTGGCGCTGACCGCGATCAACGCCATCACCAAGACCGTTTTCGACGCAGGCATGATGCCGCCGAATTCCGCCTTCCGCGAGTTCACGTGGCCCAAACTGATGCGGTCCATCGAACAAAACTTCGATACCGGAACGCTCCTATATTTCGTGATCATTCTCGTGGAGCATTCGGTTGTCTACTACCGCCGCTATCAGCAGAGTCTCATTAACGCCGCCAACCTGCAGACGCAGCTTGTGCAGGCGCAGCTACGCGCCCTGAAGATGCAGTTGCACCCGCACTTCCTCTTCAATACGCTGCACACCATCACCGCGCTGGTGCACGAAGACCCCGAGCTTGCCGAGCGCACCATCGCGCGGCTCAGCGAGTTGCTGCGGCTCTTCCTCGCCAACAGCACGATTCACGAAGTGCCTCTGAGCGAGGAACTCCGCATCCTCGATCTCTATCTCGAGATCGAACGCACCCGCTTCGAAGACCGCCTGAGCGTGCACTTCGATGTGCCGCCCGAGCTGCGCGAAGCCATGGTGCCCAACCTCGTACTGCAGCCGCTTGTCGAGAACTCCATCCGCCACGGCGTTGGCCGCCGCTCTGCGCCCGGATGGATTTCCGTCGCCGCCGAGAAGTACGGAGAGACCCTGGTTCTGCGCGTCACCGACAATGGAGTCGGGCTGCGGGAATCCGGACAGAAATCGACCGGCATGGGCCTGGCGATCACAAAAGGCCGCCTCGAATCGCTATATGGCGAGCGGCAATCTCTGGTCCTCCGGGAAGTCCAGACCGGAGGCGCGGAAGTCCGCATTACGCTGCCGTTCCGCAGGCATGTCGACCCCGCACAGGAATCGAGAGAAGGAGAAAATGCCGCGCTTCAAAGTACTGATCGTTGACGATGAGAGACTCTCCCGCCAGCGCCTGCGCCGCCTGCTCGCGTTGGAGCCGGAGTGCGAGATCGTCGGCGAATGCGCCGACGGACGCGAAGCCGTGCTCGCCCTCGCCCGCGAAGCCCCGGACATTCTCTTTCTCGACGTGCAGATGCCCGAAATGGATGGCTTCGATGTCGTCCGTACTATGGAAGAAGTACGGCCGCTCATCATCTTCACCTCGGCATTTGACGAGTACGCGCTTCGCGCTTTCGAAGTCCACGCCTTCGACTATCTGATGAAGCCGTTCGACCGCCGTCGCTTTCGCGAATCCCTGAATCGCGCCAAAAGCCAGTTGACGCGCGACCGCTCCGATTCCCCCGGCGACCGCCTGCTCGCGCTTTTCGAACACTTCGCCAACGGCCGCCGGGCGCCGGACCGTATCGCGATCCGCAATAACGGCCGCGTCGTCTTCGTGAAGATCGATGAGGTCGACTGGATCGAAGCTTCCGATAACTACGTCTGCCTCCATTGCGGCAAGGATACGCATGTGCTTCGCGAGACCATGGGCCAGCTCGAATCGCGCCTCGATCCCGCCCGATTCCTGCGCGTCCACCGCTCGGCTATCGTCAACCTTGACCGCATCAAGGAGCTGCAGCCCTGGTTCCGCGGCGACTACCGGGTCATCCTTCGGGATGGCACGGAGCTGACGCTCACCAAATCGCACCGTGAGAAGCTGGAATCGCGTCTCCTGCTCGGCGCGTAGGCACGCCCGAATTGGCGCGTTTTCCGATTCCCCAAAGCTAACCTTTATACTGATTCTTGCGCCCTAAGATCGTGCGTTTGTCTCTCGCAGACTCCTGAGGGGAAGATCATCCTTTTGTATAAAGTCCCGTTCGGCCGCTCCCGCGGCCTTAAAACACTTCTGTATCCCACAATGAAATCGGCGCTGGCGCTGGCCCTATGCTGCCTCCAGACGCACCCTGTCTATGCACAAGCCTCAAGCCCCGGCGACCGTTCTCCGCAAGTCGTCTGGAACTCCGGTTTCCTCCGCGGCGAATTTCGGCCCGGCTTCGTATCGAGTTCCGACTTCCGTGATTCCACGCGCATCGGTGACCTGATCCGGGCCGGCCAGCTCTACCTCTCCCTGCAGGACGCCATCGCCCTCGCCCTCGAAAACAACCTCGATCTGGAACTCGAGCGCTACGGTGTCCGGATGGCCACTACCGACACTTACCGCGCCCAGGGCGGCGGCGTGCTGCGCGGTGTGCCCCTGGCCGTCAACGAAGCGCCCGCGGGTATCGGAGGTCCCAGTGGCAGCCCGTTGCTGACGACTGCCGCCACCGGAGCCACACCCCAGTCGACGGTCTCCGTCAGCGTGACCGATACGCAACTCATCGGCGAGACGCAGAACAATCTGGGCGTCACCGGAACTTTCCCCTTCGCCAACGGCCCTCTGATTCCCCTCTTCGACCCCACGCTCACCGCGACACTGCAGGGCCAGCGCTCCAATACACCGCAGCTCAGTACCCTGACGACCAACGGTACCGATCTCACTTCGAACAGCTTCATTGGGAACGCCGGCTACCTGCAGGGCTTCGCTCCCGGCACCCAGATCTCGGCCGGCTTCCTGAATCAGTATCAGGACCAGAACGCCGTCCGTAATCTCTTCAGCCCGTTCTCGCAATCGAGTCTCGGCGTGACCGTGACGCAGCCCCTGCTGCGCGGTTTCGGCAGCGAGCTGAATCGCCGTTTCATTCACATCGCCAGGAACAGCGAAAAGATTTCCGATTACGTCTTCCAGCAGCAGGTGATCAGCACGATCTCCGGCGTTATCCGCCTCTACGATGATCTCGTCAGCCTCAACGCCGACATGCGCGTCAAACAGCAGACGCTTGCCACCGCCCAGCGGCTGCTCGAAGACAACCGGAATAAAGTCGACCAGGGGACGCTGGCGCCCATCGAAGCCACCCGCGCCCAGGCCCAGACGGCGTCTGCCCAGCAGGACCTCATCAATGCGGAAGGCTACGTCCGTCAGCAGGAGTTGATCCTCAAAAATGTGCTCGCGAGGAACTGGAGCGACGACCCCATCGTGCACGACGCGCGCATCATCCCCACCGACACGCTCAGCCTCGAACCTCTGCCAACCCAGCCCCCGGCGGAAATCGCTACTCAAGCCCTGGCCAACCGCCCTGAACTCATGGCCGCGAAGCTACAGCTGACCAATTCCGAGATCAGTCTCAAAGGCACCAAAAACGAGCTGCTGCCCGAAATCGATCTCGTCGGAACCTTCCAGTCAACCGGTCTGGCCGGGCCGCTGAATCCCACGGCAGGCGTTACGGGCACGTTTCCGGGAGTGGGTGGAAATTACGGCACGGTGCTTGACCAGATCGTCAAAGGAACTTACCCGACCTATAGCGTCGGCATCAACTTGACGCTGCCGGTGCGCAATCGTGTGGCCCAGGCCGATGTTGCCCGCGACGAACTGCAAGTGCGTCAGACGCAGGTGCGCCTGAAGCAGCTGGAAAATCAGATCCGTGCCGAAGTCGAAGACGCGCTTATCGCGCTGCAGCGCACTCGCGCCGCTTACGAAGCTGCCCAGCAGACCACCAAACTGCAGGAGCAGTCTCTCGAGATCGAGCAGGAAAAATTCGACGTCGGGCTTTCGACGAACTTCCTTGTGATCCAGTATCAGGGGTATGTCGCCCAGGCCCGCTCCACTGAAGTGGCCGCGCTCGACGCTTACGCCAAAGCAAAAACGCAGTACGAGCGCTCGGTCGGCCTGACCCTCAACAACCACAACGTATCCATCGACGAAGCCTTCAAGGGAACCGTTGGCCGCGTCTCCACTCCGGCGGTGCCCGCCGGCACACCGCGTCAGTAGAATAATACGGATGCTCAAGATCGGCAGCGTGCGCTGGCGTGGTAAATGTCCCAGGCATCCACGATTTGATCCCTATATGGATGGCCCCGGCGTCATTCGCGGCGGCTGCGAAAAATGCACCGCGCTCGCCGACATTTACAGTTATCACGTCCGAATGATCGCGTTGATGCGCACTTTCGCGCCGCCGCAGAAATCAAAGCGGTCTACCGCGAAAACAGAAGATCTCCAGGCCAGCCTCTTCGGCGATACTTGAGTTAGTGAAAGCTCGCGTCTTCGTAACCTTCAAACCGTCGGTCCTCGACCCGCAGGGCCAGACTGTCCGCGCTGCCCTCCATGGCCTCGGCCACACCGGCATCGATGATGTCCGCCAGGGAAAGTATTTCGAAATCACCATGCAGCCCGGCGAAGATCTCGACGGGATTGCCCGCGACGTCCTCAGCAACCCGGTGATTGAGGACTACCGCATCGAAATGCTGGAGTAAACACCCGGAGCGTGTACCGCTGCGGCCTTGCCGCCGGCGCTTTGGCGCCTATTTGATATTCGCCGCGATCCATTTCTGCAGAAACGCGGCTACTTCAATATTGTTCTTCTCCAACATCACCATGTGACCGTTTCCATGTATGCCCTGGTCTTCCAGTCGCACGTACGTATTCTTCACCCCGGCCTGCGTCAGATACTTCGCGGTGCAGTGGTCGTAGACCGCATGGAATGAGGATTCCGTCGTCACGATCAGGATCGGGATCGCCTGCAGTTTCACGAGCCGCCGTGGCGGGTCGGATTGCTTGACGCAGGTAGTGACGTCCGGCCCATCCGCTTTCGACTCGCGCATCGGTTTCAGATCGGCGGGCGTTTTCGCGGGCGGATCGTAGGTCAGTGGAATGTCCGCGATGCCCCACGCGCGGTTCTTGTCCTCGTTCATGACAGCGTTCTGGAAGGGCGGCCCACTCGGCTCGATACTGACGATGCCTTGAATGCCTCGCGGGTGTTTGTCGGCGATGACCCATCCGATGGGTCCCGACTGCGAGTGTGTGAGAAGGATGGCGGGGCCGATCTTGTCGAGCAGCGCGCCGGCCGCGGCCTGGTTCAGGGATTGGGTTTCCGCGGCGCTCGAGAGGCCCTGCACCTGTGTGGCGTAGAACGCATCGAAGTAAGGGTCGCCGCGGCGGCCTTTGTCAGGTCCGTCGCCCGGCCATTGGGTGTGCTTCCTGGCCTGCGGCCAGAAACCGCCGACTTCAGAGGCGGTGAAGCGCTTCTCCATATCGCTGACGGTGAAGACCGTCAAAGGGCCGTTGAGTTTTGAATTCCATGGTGAGCGCCCGCGGGCGGGCTGGTCGACAAGGTAAATCAGATAGCCCTGGTTGAGGAAGTAGTCGGCCCAGCCGGGGCGTCCGTCGGGTGTGCCGATCCAGTTGGTGGCCGTCTGCGAAGCGCCGTGGATGAACACGATCGGATACTTGCGCGTGACGCGCGCGGGGCGCAGCATTTCCACATACATTTGGCCTTCCCGGACGTCGCCCGCATACTTGCCTCCGACGTAAAAGAATTCGCGCGTCGCCATCGCCTTCTGGGCGAATGCGGCGGGAATCGCGATTGACAGAGCAGCGGCGAGCGCCAGGTTTTTTACGTGAATCATGATCATTCACTATATGGCGCGATCTGGTACTTCAGAGGCTGGAACCCGGAATTCTTCTGTGGATGATCGGCTATGATAGCGCAAACATCAGATGCCGAAATACCCTTTCGGGGTAAGGAGGCTTAATTATGTTCCGTACCGCGGGAATTTGAGATTTTCAGATTTCCGGTCGGCGAAAGCTGTTATTCCAGCTGCATTTTGCGAAGAATCGCATGATAACGCGCATCTGTCTTGAGGCTCTCGAAAATCGGATTCGACTGCAGCCCGAGGATATTCGGATCGCGGTCGAAGATCGCACGGTCCAGATTTTCGAACGCTCTGTCTTTGTCGTCGAGGGCCGTACAGATATATGCGATGCTGACCGGCGAGATATAGTCGTTGGCCGCCCGCTGGGAGATCCGGTCGAGGAGTGCGGTCGCTTCGGCGCGCCGTCCTGCTCTGGCCAGGGTCATCGCTTCCAGTGAATCGACGAACTTGCTGTTGGCGTCCGCTTCGCGCGCGTGCCGATAACATTCGAGCGCTTCGTGGAACTCCCCGAGGAACGTGTGAACGTTGCCCATCATCGCGTGCGCCAGGTAGTATTGCGGGCTCATCTCGAGCACTTTACGGAACTGCGCGATCGAGTGCTCGAACTTGTGCTGCAGATAAAAGAGAAACGCCAGATGGACCCGGAACAGAATCGACAGCGGATCGAGCGACAACGCCTGCTGCGTTTCGTTCACGGCCTCTTCGATCCTGCCCACGGGCCGCAGATAATAGAACGCGAACCCGTCGTGGCATACGGGCGACGCGCCATTTAACTCGATGGATCGCAGAAGTTCCCGCTCGGCGCCGGACCAGTCCCAGTCGTAAAGGGCGAGGATGACTCCCAGCGTGGAGTGTGCCTCGGCGACTGTTTCGTCGAGCTCGATCGCGCGCCGCACGGCCGCTTTGGCCTTCGGCATTGCCTCTTTCGGCGCCACGAAACCGAGGAAGCCCTCGAGATACCAGCTATAGGCCAGGCCGTCGTGAGCCAGCGCGTAATTGGGATCGAGCCGGATCGCTTCCTCGAACATAGTGCGGCTGGCGTCGAGGCCCTCGCGCGTCATCTTGTAAAGTTCGAAACGGCCTTTGAGGTAGAGATTGTAAGCTTCGAGATTCTCGGTGTAGCGCTTGACCAGGGGTTTCACCGGGTGCCCGGCTTCCAGGGCGCTGCCTGACCCCGACTGGCTCGCCAGGCGGACCTTGAGCTTCCCCACGATGGCCTGCGAAATCTCGTCCTGGATTTCGAAGACGTCCGTCATCTCGCGATCGTAGCGTTCCGACCACAGGTTGTTTCCCTCGGCAACGTCGATCAACTGCACGCTGACGCGTACGCGGTTGCCGGCTTTGCGCACGCTGCCCTCGAGCACGCTCGAAACGTGCAGCTTCTCGCCGATTTCGCGGATATTGTGCTGCGCCCCGCGAAAAAGAAAGGCCGAGGTGCGGGCCGTTACCCGCAAATTCTCCAGCTGGGTGAGAGCGTTGATGATTTCTTCCGCCAGTCCGTCGCTGAAATATTCGTTCTCCTTGTCGGAGCTCATATTTAGGAACGGCAGCACGGCGATCGACGGGACCGCGCGCATCGTCGCGGGCCGTTTCCAAACGCCTGAAGAAAGCTGCAGGATTCCCGACCGGCTCGCGAAGTAGATTTGTTCGATCGCGGTCTTCACGTCGTGCATCGACTGGAAGCGCTGGTCCGGGTCCTTGCGCAGACAGCGCATGACGCACTCCTGGGCTTCGGGCGGAGCATCGACTTTGGTCTTCGAAAATTCCTGCGGATTGTCGCGCAATACGGCGGTGAGCGTGGCAAGACCCGACCCGCCGCGGAACGCCCGGTCACCGGTGAACATCTCGTACAGAACCGCGCCGAATGAAAAGATGTCCGAACGCGCGTCGATGCGCTGCCCCTGCGCCTGTTCGGGAGACATGTAGGCGACGGTGCCGATGATCGCGCCCTCGGCGGTCTTCGGCCGGCTGGTGTGAATCGACATGGTGCGATCGGAATCGCCGCCCATGCCGAGCGCGTCAGGGCCGTCTTCATCACCGGCAAGCTTGGCGAGCCCGAAATCCAGCACTTTGGCGAGACCCTCGGGAGTGATCATCACGTTGGCAGGTTTCAGGTCGCGATGGATGATTCCTATGGAGTGCGCCGCAGAAAGAGCGTCCGCGATCTGCGTGGCGTACTTGAGGCAGTCGATGCTGGGGATCCGGCCGGCTTCGACGAGATCGGCGACGGTCTTGCCGCGCACGAACTCCATCACGATGCACTCGCCTTCTTCGATCGAAACGATATCGTGAATCGTAATGATGTTGGGATGATTCAACGAGGAAGCGGCGCGCGCTTCCTGAATAAATCTGGCGCGATGGTCCGTTGATTCGCCCGCACCCGCACTCAGGACTTTGATAGCCACGAAACGGCCCAACTGCAGGTCCCGCGCCTTGAAGACGAGTCCCATCCCACCCTCGCCGAGCTTCTCGAGGATTTCATAATGCGAGATGGTGGTGCCGACCATGGGGGAGGTTAACTCAATGAGTGTGGCACATGCGAAACCGTGCCACATAGAATACGATACCCCGTGATGCCGCCGATCCGCCGCTGTGAGATTCCCGACGAGACCAGCCTCGGACCAGCGGGGTTACCAACCCAAGACCAGGTAGTTTTTCTGCGGCGCAGTGTCTGAGATCACGCTTCAGCGTGTGTTTTCAATACCCCAGCGACAGCCTGGAGCCTGTTCCAGTTTGAACCATACCCGCGTCGGGTGCGGAAAAAACTGCGTGGCATCAGGTTACCAACCCGCCACAGGATGGCCATCCTGCCCCTTCAGACGCAACATTAGAATTCCAGCCGGACCATCAACTGGAACTGCCGCGCGGTTTCATTCACCGGCGAGACCGCCGGAAAGCCCGACGCCGTACCCTGGCGGCCGAAGGTGGCAAGCCCGAATGTGGGCGATCCGACCAGCTGATCCGGGTTGTTCAGATTGGCGTGGTTCAGGAAGTTGAAGGCATCCGCGCGCAGGGTGAGGCGGGTCCCCTCGCGCACTTTCGCTTTCCAAAGCGACGGCACGGCGAATGTGCGCCCGAGCGAGAAATCCACGTTATAAATCCCCGGGCCGCGGAACGTATTCCGCCCGCTATTGCCCACGACGCCGCCGGCCGGTATCCCGAAGGCCGCTGCATTCAGCAGGATCTTGCCGCCTGGCGCGGCTGGCGGACTTGCGTAATATGCGCTTGCGGGCGTGAGCAGGTCTGCCCGCTGGTTTTCAATAGCCGCGATGCCTGGAATAATGTCCGTTTGCGGGGCTTCAACGCTGTAAGGGAAACCGGTGCGGAATGCCGCCAGCCATGAGGCCTGCCAGCCGCGGAGCGCGACGCGCCTTGCGCCCGACTGCCAGATCCCCATCAGAAAGAGACTCTGCCGCTGGTCGAATGCCGAATTGCCGCGATCGCCGTTGTTGTCGTATTGCTGCGCGAATGAGGACCGCAGCGCCGAATCGCCGCTGCCGCCGACGGTGGTGAATTGCAGGTTCACCACTTCGGCTCCGAACGGGTCGCTCTGATCGTCGATCGAGTGGCTCCACGTATAGGCCCCCTGAAGCTGGAGCGTGCGCAGGCGATAACGCGTAAGCACCGTGAGCGCGGAGTAATCCGAAGTTCCCTGGCTCGAACGCCATTCGATATCCGGCAGATTCTCGTTGGGGCGGCCGTCGAATCCTTCGGTCGTCGTGAACTGCCGGTTCACGATGTCCGATGTGATCAGGCGCCGGCCTCTCGACGCGGTCGCGTTCACCTCGACAGTCAGTTTGTCCCCGACCGATTGCTGCACGCCAACAAAGGCCGTCTCAGCGTAACCGTTGCGTAGTTTGGGATCCATCAGGATCAGCGGAGGGAAACCAGTCGGCAGCAGCGTCTGGTTCGCGAACTGCGTAAGGATTTGCGGAATCGGCTGCAGATAGTTGGTGGTCGGAGCGAACAGATCGTACTGCGGCGTCAGGATCGAATTGATCCGCACGTTCTGCCACAGGTTGTCGAACGGCCTGTCGTAGAACATGCCGAAGCCGCCGCGGAGAACAGTCTTGCTCTTTCCGAACACGTCGTACGAGAAGCCGGCGCGTGGCGCGAAGTCGCCGTTGTCCGACCCGTAGATCTGCTGATTGCCCGTGCCTGTCGCGAGCGTGGCGTTGGCAAGCCGCGAATTGAAATCGCCGCCGTTCCCCAGGGTAAGGATGGCGTCTTTTACCGTGCCCGTGTTCTCCGGCGAGCCGAAGCGTTCGTAGCGAAGCCCATAGTTGAGCGTCAGCCGGGAATTGACGCGGAAACTGTCCTGCGCGAAGAAGTAGCTTTGCGCGTAACGATAGCTCCGGTTGGAATCGGGCTGCGACAGCGCCGGCGACAGCCGGTTGATCGCGACCTCAAACTCCGAAGGCTTGTCGAACGCGAAGTTCACTACGTTCTGGAAGCCGAATTCGCCGCTCTGCAGAAGCGTGAAATACCCGCTGTTGAAACGGAACAGCGCGCCCGCGCCCGCCGAGATTACGTGACGGTTGCGCGTCCAGATCGCGCTGTAGATCGCTTCGAAAGACTTGTTGTGGTTCTTGTAATCGTACTGGCCCTGACTGCCAGGCAGCAGCACGCCATCGCCGGATTGCAGAATCGGAACCTCTGGATGCGCTCGTGCCCAAAAGAGGTCGTCGTCGTTATAGCTCAGCTTGAACTCGCTCGTGAGGCGCGGCGTCCACGTGTGCATCCAGTTGGTAGCCGCGCCGGTCGTATTCTGATGCAGCGCTGAAGTGAAATCCGGATAAACGTACCAGAGAAAGTCGGGCTCGCTTAGCCGCGCGATGTTGAGCCGCGCCATGATGTGATCGCGGCCCCCGTTGGTGGTGAAATCGCCGCGCTCCAGTGCGATCAGGCGGTCGACTTCCACCGGTTGCTCCACCGTGTAAGGGGCGGTGAGCGCGCCCGCCTTCCCCACGATCGTGGGTGGTGCGAATTTGGTGAGCAGTTGATACGCGAGGCGCGTTGTGGGAATATTCAACGCCGGAATAAAGTTCGTCGTAGGCAGCGTGTACGTCGCGGGCGCCAGATTGCTTCGGCTGGTGAAGCTTTCGAGCGCGCTCGAAAAGAACAGGCGGTTGCTCAGGATTTTCGGGACCGGCCCACCCACCTGATATCCGAACTGATTCTGCTTGAGCGGCAAGCGGCCAAGCCCAGTGAGGTTGTCCTGGAAGTCAGCGGCGTTGAGCACGTCGTTCTTCAGATATTCATAGCCGACGCCGTGAAATTCCTTGCCGCCGGCCCTCGTCACGGCGTTGGCCACAAAGCCGGCTGTGCGGCCGTACTCCGCCGAGTAATTATTGGTCGAGATGCGGTATTCCTGCACGGCCTCGGGCGCCACGGGATTCAGTGGCCCGGTTACCAGATAGTTGTTGTTTTCGACGCCATCGAGCAGAAAATTGGAAGACGACGGGCGCTGCCCGGCGACGCTGACACCGAGTCCGCGGGCCGTGCCGTTGTCGGCCGTGACTCCCGGCAGGCTGACGAGCATGGTGTAAACATCGCGGCCCTGCAGCGGCAGATCGCTGATCTGTGTCGGGTCAATGACGTATGACGCGGACGTGTCGAGCGTGCCGCGCTTGCCTTGTTGCCCTTCAAATGAACCCGAGCGGCTCGTATCGACGTCCGGCCCGTAAAACGTCACAATCGTCTTGCTGCCGGGAAGGAACACGCTGCGATACTGACCCGCTTCCCAGACGTCGCTCAAAGGCCGGAGCTTGAAATCGATCTGGATGCGCCCGGCAACCTGCAGTTCCAGTTGTTCGAGCTGCTGCGCCTGATATCCATTGGCGGTGGCGCGAATGCTGTAGGTCCCGGCCGAGAGCAGCGGCAGGAAGTAGTAGCCGCCCACATCGCTCTGCAGCGTGCCGCTGGCTGCCAGGGTGGCGCTCGTGTAGGTGACCGAAGCTCCCGCGACGGGCCTGCCGGTCACCGAGTTGACGATGCTTCCCGAGATCAGCCCCTGCGTCGTTTGCGCGTACAGAGAGGCTATTCCGAGAATGCCCAGAATTGCAAGGCGAAACGGAATCCTGCCAGGTGTCAATGACAACAGTGTACTGTGATCAACAATTATTTCGGTTGGAATGGGCTAAATTTAACAGTTATTGTGTTGCTGGCGTCCGCTGCAGTATGGGAGTCTTCGAATCTTCCGCGAATTTCTGCGTCAGACCCTGCAGGCGCGCGCGCACTTGTTCGTACTCCGACGTGTTGATGACGTACTGCTCGCGCGAAGGCAGGATTGCGTCGATGTTCTTCTGTGTCTTCTCGATCCGGTCGGGAGTCAGCGGATGCGTCCGGAAGAGCTTCGCCACGCTTCCCGGCTGGCGGCGTTCCGTCGACTCCAGCGCTTCGAAAAGATCGATGCTCGCAGTGGGGTCGTAGCCGGCCTTCCAGAGATATTGCAGGCCCAGCAAATCGGCCTCGTTTTCAAACTCCCGCGAAAATTTGAGGAATGCCATGGGCTCTCCGAGGTTCACGGCCTGGCGGGCGGCGAGGCCTCCGATGCCACCGAAGATCGCCAGCGGAATCGTGCCCATGCCGATCAGCTGATTGCGCGATGCTTGCCGCGTGGCATGTCTTCCGGCGGCGTGTCCGATCTCATGTGCAATCGCCGAAGCCAGCTCCGCTTCGTTCGCCGACAGTTTGAACAGCGCCGTGTCGATGAAAACGTATCCGCCGGGCAGTGTGAAGGCGTTGATTTCATCCGATTCGATCAACTTGAAAGTCACCGGAAAAGTGACATCGGAGTTGCGCGCGAGGTTCTGGCCGATCCGATTTATATATTCCGAAACGATGGGATCGTCGACGATCTTCGCCTCTTTTTCGACCTCGATCGCAAGTTGCTTGCCGAGAGCGAGTTCCTGCTCAAGCGTATAGAAATTCAGGCCTCTGGAAACATTCCGGTCGCCGATGGCTGTCGGATCGTTCTTTTTGGGCTTCTGACCGGCCGACGCGGGAACCTGCACAGCCAAAGCCGTGATCGCCAGCGCCGCTGTCGCCAGAATCTTCATCGCGATTTCTACTATCTTCCTACAACCCAAGCCAGTTTGCGAGGTTGCGTTTTTGTTCTTCCGTCGCGTCGGGATGGATCTCAAGCTCGCTGCGAGCGGGCTCGTCGCCGAGCTTCAAATGAATGCGCTGCAGCAAGTCCCGCCGTGCGATCAGCAAACTGACGCTGTCGACGGACCGGTAGTTTTCAAGGTGTTGCGCAAGCTGGTCCGGGCGGACGCGGAAATCGTCGATCGCGACGATCTCGTCGTCCACGTTGATTCCTGCGTCAAAGGCCGGCGTTTCGCGCGGCACGCGGGTGACAACCAGGCGTCCGTTGTCGATCCGGGTTTCGCAGCCGAGCGTGGCTACTTTCTTTGCTTCCTGTCGGGCTTCCTGTCGGAATCGGAGGCCGAACCAGTCGAGTGCTTCCCTGTAATCGAGCTCATCCGTCGACTCGACTGCACGGCGGAAGAAATCGTCGAGTGGCACGCCCGCGACTTCGGCAGCCAGTGACTTGAATTGCGCGCCCGTGAAACCGCTCGTCGCGGCATAGCGTGCGTGCGCCTGCCGCATCAAATCATCCAGACACCGCACCCCGGCTGTCGCGCGCCGGATCCGCGCGTCGAGCAGCCATGCCACGACCGCTCCTTTTATGTAATAGCTGATCGTGGTGTTGCCCGAGTTCTCGTCGGGACGGTAGAGTTTGATCCAGGCGTCCCAGGACGCTTGTTCGGCGGACTGCACGGAACGCCCCGGTGTGGACTGCAGCACCCGGATCATCCCGGAAAGCGATTCGAGGTATTCCTCCATGCTGGAAAGCCCGGCGCGGCGCACTGCGAGCGGCCCGTAATAATCGGTAATGCCTTCAGCAATCCAGAGGGTACGCGTGTAGTTTTCGTTCTCGTAATCGAATGGACCGAGTTCCACCGGCCGCAGGCGCTTGCCGTTCCAAACATGAAAGAACTCGTGCGAGACCAGATGCAGCCAGCCGAGATAAGCCCGTCGGGTGCGGGTGGCCCATCGGCTGGTCATCACGCACATGGAATTGCGATGTTCGAGCCCACCGCGGACTTCCGTCAGCAGATTCAGAAAGACGTATTTCGAGTAAGGCAACGGCCCCCAAAACGCGCGGTGCTGCCGGACCAGTTTTTCGGCATCGGCTGTCGCGCGCGGGCCATCCCACACGCCGCACTCGCCTTCGTTGGCGAGGACGTGCGGAATTCCATCCACCTCGAATTTAAAGAGCGATGGATTGCCGCACAGAATCGGCGAGTCGACGAGAGCATCGTAGCTCTCCGCGCAATAACAATGCTCTCCCACGCCCGCACCCAGACCGGTGACCGTCGTTTTCCAACGCGGCGGCAGCTCGAGTTGAATTTCGTAACTTCGACCGAGATACTCCGGCAAGGTAACGAAAGCAGGAGCGCCGTTGATGAGCGCGAAGGACTGCTCGACCCAATTGGTGCGCACCGACATTTCGCGGCAGTAAAGGCGATAAGTCAGCCGGACTTGCCCTGCGCCGCCGGTCTCGATTCGCCAGCGGTTCTTGTGAGTTTTCCAGACGCGAAGCGGCTCTCCGCCGGACAGCGAAGCCGCGAGTCCTTCAAGATGGCGCGAATATTCGCGAATGAGATATGATCCCGGAGTCCAGACAGGCAGGAAGACTTCGACTTCCGCCTGCCCTTCGATCGGCAGCAACGCTTCGACCGAGAGATAGTGCGTGCGGGCGTCGGTGAAACCGACGATATAGCGGACCGGTGGGGGAAACTGGGCGGCCTGGTGGTTTTCAGCCATGCTGCGAATGCTCTATGATAGCGGAAAGTGCCAAAGAATCAAATATTTAGCGTTTGGGCCGGCGATTGCCATTGAAGCGTCGGAAAGAGATGCGTATGTGGCGGCTCCAGATCATTCTCGCAACGGCGCTGATGGCGGTTGCAGGCGTTTCCTGGGGGCAACAGCCCGGCGCGGCGCAAGGCCCCGGGCCGGAACCTGCCCAGCAGGAGCCTCCCGATCAACCGGGTCAGCCCGTGGCGCGTCTGGGTGTCATGAACGGCGAAGTATCGGTGCGGCGCGGCGATTCCGGCGATTGGGTAGCAGCCGCCTTGAATGCTCCCCTGATGGCCGGCGATTCAGTTGCCGTAGCGCCAAACGGCAGCGCTGAATTACAGCTTGATTACGCGGATTACGTTCGCATCGGCAGCGATTCCGAGGTCCGCATTTCGCAGCTCGACAATGGCCGAAATCAGATTCAGGTTTCGAAAGGCCTCGTCACGTGGCGGGTTCTGCGCGACTCGAACGCGCAATCGGAGATCAGCACGCCCGCAGTCGCCGTTCATCCTCTGCGTCTGGCGGCGGTTCGCGTGGAAGTCGCCCCAGACGGAGCAACGCGGATTATCCTCCGCCGGGGTGATGCCGAGGTTTCGACTCCGCGCGGCACCGAACGAATTCACGATGGCAACATGATGCTGGTGCGCGGAGCGCCGGACGATCCCGAATACCAGATTGTCAATGCCTCTGGGCGTGATGCCTGGGATACGTGGAACGATCAGCGCGATAGCTTCCTCGAGCGCGCGCAGTCGAATCGCTACGTAAGCCAGGACGTCAACGGCGCCGAGGATCTCGACACTTACGGGCGTTGGGGCTACGATGCTGCTTATGGGAACGTTTGGACGCCCAACGTGCCGGCAACCTGGGCGCCTTATCAGAATGGCCAATGGGTTTGGGAAGATTACTATGGCTGGACGTGGGTCGATTACGATCCATGGGGCTGGGCTCCTTTCCACTATGGCTCGTGGTATTTCCGCACTGGTTATGGCTGGAGTTGGTTCCCGGGAGCGCGATCCGGCCGTTACTGGTACCACCCCGCGATGGTCGGGTTCTTCGGATTCGGCGGCGGCGTGGGTGTGGGATTCGGCTTCGGAAACATCGGGTGGGTTCCCCTCGCTCCGTTTGAGGTCTTTCACCCGTGGTACGGGCGCGGCTGGTATGGTGGCGGCCGGTTTGGCGTGTTCAACAACGTGCGCAACGTGAATATCGTGAACGTCTACCGCAATGCCCGCTTCGGCAACGGCGTGAGCGCGGTGACAGCGGTGGACTTCCAGCGCGGCGCTTTCCGGAACCGCGTGGAAATTGGCCGAGGGGAATTGCAGCAGGCTTCGCTGGTCAGGGGCTCGGTGCCTGTGGCCCCGACGGCGAGCAATCTTCGCTTTGGGGAGCGGGGTGTTTCGGCGGCCGCTGTTCCGCGTGGCGAAGCCGCGAATCAGCATTTCTTCAGCCGCATGCCGGCGTCCTCGTCGGCCCCACGAACGTCCTTTGCCCAGGAGCAGTCAGCGGCCCGGTCCGCTTTTGGCGGCAATGCGTTCAACGGAAGGAAAGCAGGCGCGGTCCGTGGTGGGGCGTCGAGTCAGGCCGGAGGCGCCTCGGCATGGCGTCGCTTCGGTGAGCCCGGTCCCGGTGCGCAAGCTGGTGCCGGCGCCGGCGCCGGCGTACAGAGAAGCTTTCAGCAAGGCTCGGCTGCCCGGCCCGCGACTGGATGGGACCGTTTTGGCGCCCCACAGGCCGCGCCCCAGCAGCGTGTCGCGGAGCCGCGCCAACAGCCTGGCAATCGCCCGGCCTACAACCGCAATGGCGGAACGCCGCGCTATCAGGCGCCCGCTCCGCAGTCGCGATCCCTGCAGGTTTCGCCGCAGGTGGTCCAGCCGCGCCAGGCCCCGGCCGGCGGTGGGTTCCGCGGCGGGGCTCCGCAAGGCGGCGGAAATCGAGGCGGTGGGGGCGGCGGGGGTGGAGGCCACGCCAGTTCCGGTGGACACAGCGGCCGTCGCTGACACGGCTTAAATTCCCCGTGATGTTACGATGGGTTCAATCCTTACGGCGGCTGTAGCTCAGTTGGTAGTAGCGCCAGATTGTGGTTCTGGATGTCGAGGGTTCAAATCCCTCCAGCCGCCCCAAATTAAAACGTTTAAAA
>DATAZF010000105.1:0-2388 GCA_036272235.1 Bryobacteraceae bacterium
CTGGGGCTGGGCCTCTTCTTTGGAATCGCCGCTGGAACCGCGACCGGCATCACTGTCGCGATTGAAATGCAGCGGATGTCGCGCGGCGGCGTCCACTATTCCTTGCGGTGGGAGGCCCTCTTCAGCGCCATTCGCGGCGTCGGATTCGCGATCGGGCTCTACCCGATGGCCGGCGTCCCCTTCAGCCTTGCTTTTGGCGCGATCATCACGGCTGGCCAGGTCGTCGCATACATACGTGGCATCCGTCCCGGCATGGACTACACCGCATCGCGCCGCCGGCGTTTTACCAGGCGCCAGTTCCACGCAACGGTCATCCGCACGGCGGGATACATCGTCACCTTTCTTCTGTGCAGCGCCTTCGTGCGCCGCATCGAGCATCCGTGGCAGTTCGCGCTGCGCGGCGGGATCGTCACCGGCATCGTGACAGCGGCCGGCACCATCGTGAATCCTTATATCGAGTACTACGCCGATAATCTTCCCGAGCGCCGTCTCGGCGTGCTCGGAATCATGATCGTGTTTTGCGGGTTTCTCCTGCAGTCAGTCCAGTATCTCGCCGTGATTTTTGACGTCCCGGTGACGTAGCCTGATGCGGAACGTCATCCAAACACTGCGCGCATTGCTCATCGGGCGCATCCGGTCGCTCGAAAGACTCGGCGCGGAAACCCCGCGGATCGGCCGCGCGGCGTTCGGACCGGTCGACATCGTCCTCGTCAATACGCCGGAGCTGGTGCCCGAAGTTCTGATCGATCGCGCTGCCGATTTTCAGAAGGGCCCGATACTCCGCACCTTCTCGCGCCCGCTGCTCGGGAATGGCCTGCTCAACAGCGAAGGCGAGGAGCACCTCGCGCGCCGGAAGCTGGTCGCGCCCGCCTTCGCGCATCAGCGCGTCGCGAAATATGCGGATGTCATGCGCGAACACGCCGCTGCCGCGCAGTCCGGATGGAAAGAAGGCACCCGCATCGACGTGGCTCAGGCGATGATGCACCTGACGCTCGGCATCGTGGGCCGCACGTTGTTCGATGTCGATCTGCTCAGCCAGGCCGCGACCCTCGGGCAAGACATCACCGCCCTGCAGGTCTGGCTTGTAAGGCAGGTGCGTATCCCTTTCCGGATTCCCTTCTTCCGCGAGCCTGTCGCCGCGCTCGCGCGTCTCAACGAAACGATGTACAAACTGATTCGCGATCGTCGTGCGAGCGGTCTCGACAAGGGCGATCTGCTCTCGATGCTTCTTCTCTCGCGCGACGAAGAGACCGGGCAGAGCCTCGACGACGAGCAAGTGCGCGACGAAGCCATGACGCTCTTCGTCGCCGGATACGAGACCACCGCACAGGCAATGGCGTGGTCCTGGTATCTTCTGGCGAGCCACCCGGAGCATTACCGCCGCCTGCGTTCCGAAGGGGCGCCCTATGCCCTGCAAGTGATGAAGGAAGCAATGCGGCTCTATCCGCCCGCTTACATCGTTGCCCGCTCGGCGCTGCGTGATACTTCGATTGGCGGACTTGCCATTCGCAAGGACGAGGTCGTCCTGATCGCACCCTGGCTGTTACACCGCGATCCGCGAAATTTCTCAGACCCGCTACGCTTCGACCCCAATCGCTTTTCCCCTGATCGCGAAGCCGCGCTGCCACGCTTCGCTTACATGCCCTTCGGCGGGGGAAGGCGAATCTGCATCGGCAATCAGTTCGCGCTCATGGAAGGGCAAATCATTCTCTCGACCATCGCGCGCGAAGTCTCGATGGAGCCGCTCTCATCACGGCCGCCCGGATTGCAGCCCCTGATTACGCTGCACCCGAAAGGCGGCGTGCCGGTCCGAATCCGCCGCTAATGGTGTGCTTCCAAAAGTAACTGCCTGTCGTGTCCGCATTTGCTCTAAGCGCTTTCGCCGATCGCGACTTCGAGCTGACGCGCCGGAAACAGGAAGAATCCAACGAGCGCCGCCGCTCCCAGCGCAGCCGCCGCCATTCCAAAGGCCGACGCGTACCCGAACCGGTCAGATATTGCCCCGGCACTGAACGATCCAATCCCCACGAACAGATCGTAGAACGCGCCCAGAACGCCCACCGCCGCGCCATGTTCGCGCTCGGGCGTTTGCCTCAGCACCATCGACACGATGGAGGACCACGGGAATGAAAACCCGAATCCAAGAATCGCGGCGGCTGCAATCGCGATCAGCGGCGATGGCGCGGCAGCCAGAATCAGCAGACCCATCGCCATTCCCGCGAGGCCCGTGTAATACGTGATTTTCGGATGTACGCGGTCCGGCAGGCTGCCCAGAAAGAAGCGCGAAAACAGAATGACGACCGCATATGCAGTGAAGGCGGCGGGTCCGGAATTGCCATGCCGGGCGAGATGCAGAATCAGGAAACCCGTGATCACCGGATAGTGAAC
>DATAZF010000106.1:0-15570 GCA_036272235.1 Bryobacteraceae bacterium
CGCTCTTCGCGGATGCTGACGATATGATTCGGCGGCTCGGGATAGGGCGGGCTGGCTTGTCCGGACTGATAATCGTCGTAAGTGAAGACGACGTAGTCCTGCGGCCCGGGCGCCGCCGGATCGAGCACGACTTGCGAGTAGTCGACGCCTTCCCAATTGGCGCGGGACTGCTGGGGCGCGGCGAAAAGGCTGGCCAGGGTCGGCAGAAAGTCCACATGGGAAACCATGGCTCGGGAGACCGCCGGTTCGCGAAAAAGCGTTGGGTTGGAATAGACGAGAGGGATCCGCAGCGTCTCCTCATAGAAGTTGAAGTTCTTCTGGCGCTGGCCACCGTGCGTCAGGCCCATCTCGCCGTGATCCGAAGTCTGAATGATCAGCGTGTTTTCCAGCATGTGGCGCTGTTCGAGCGCATCCAGAATACGGCACAGATGCTGATCCGACGAGATCATCAGATTGCCATAGAAGTTCAGATAGTTGCGTTTCTCTACGGGTGAAAGACTGCCGAGGCCAAAATTGGTGAGCTTCAGGAATTGCTCCTGAACGGTGGGTTTGGTGGCCAGGTCCTCGTCGATGGTCGCGGGCAGTTCGATGTCGCCTTTGAGCCACTCCGGTGTGTAGCCGTTCCAAAAGGCGGTGCGGGGATAGGACAGCACATCGTGCGGATTGACCAGAGACGCAACCAGAAAGAACGGCTTTTCACGCGCGGCCGCGGATCCAAGGTACGCAAGAATACCTTCCTGCCCAAACTCCATCGGGCCGTCGCCATCGACATAACGCTTATCCATATCGGTGTAACCTCCGCCGAATTCGGAAGGATCCTGATTGGCGCCTCCATCGGGCGGATTCCAGCGCTCGAAGCCGTATTTGGCCACGTCGGCGGCAGTGTACGTACCGCTCTGGTTGGCGGGTTTGGTGACGTGAAATTTGCCTTTGTAAGGGGCTTGATAACCGGCCGCGGCCATGACGGTAGCCGGATTCGGCAGGTCCGTGGGCATCTCTTGTTGTGGATACTGCCGCGCCGGCATATCCAGCTCGAGAGTCCATTTCACGCCGTGTTGTGCGGGGAAGTAGCCGGTCATGAGCGTCGCGCGACTGGGGGAGCACATGCAGGCGTTGCAGAAGGCCCGCTCGAAAGAGAGGCCGTGTCTCTTGAGCCGTTCGAGGCCTCGCAGATTCTCTTCCGCCCAGCCCGGAGGAAAATGCTGGATTGCGCGTTGCTGGTCGGTGATAAACAGCATGACGTTCATGCCGCGAAGATCTTTTCTGATAACCATCGGCTGATTCCTCCTGATTTGCGGAAATTCGTCTCAATTATTTCGAATAAAAGCAGAATTGGGCCGAAGGTGATTCTATCATTTGTCGATTTATCTCCAAACGGGTCACGGGGGTGTACCGCACCCGACATGCAGACCGTTGGTTCGCAAGGGTTCCCCATTCGTTCAGGAGGGCGGCCAGGAAGCCTTCAGGCTACTCATTTCCAGCTGCCGTCGGATTGAGGAAGCTCGTGCGGTTTTGATGGGCCGGTCAATATTCCAGAAGCACTGTACTGCTTCGCGCCGATGGCCGCCCCAGGACGGAAATTGCGGTGTTTGTTCGATAGCCAGAGTACGCTTTCGCGCGTTCGTGGCCGTTTTCCCGTGCGCTTCGACGCTTTTCCGGTTTTTCGATTTGTCCCAGCCTGACTATCATCCTGGATATAGCCGGGAAACGGTTCCATTCAAAGGGGGTTGTAATGCGCGTCTCGATTCACGGCCTCAGGCTCGCCAGCTTTATCGCAATAGCAGGCTCCGCATTTTGTCAGTTTCGTGCGGGCATCGAAGGAACGGTGCTCGATCCGTCGACCGCCGCGGTCCCCGGCACGGATATCACGCTTCGCGACCCCGCCACCGGACGGGAACGGCAAACCACCTCGAGCTCCAGCGGCTTCTATCGCTTTTCGGAACTCGCTCCCGGTACGTATTCCATCGTCGCGAAGAAGAGCGGTTTCGCCGATCTCACGCAGAATGACATTCAGGTCGCGGGCGAATCCGTGCGCGGTGTCGATCTGCATCTGGCCACCGCGCAGACAAGCACCAGCGTCACAGTGAACGGCAGTGCAATTCCCAACCTCGACAGCGAGAACGCCAACGTGCAGCGCTCACTGACATCTACCGAGATTCTGCGGCTTCCCGAGATCGGCCGCGATCCCTATGAGCTTCTGCGGCTCACTCCGGGAATCCTGGGGGACGGCTCGCGTAACGGCGCAGGGCAATCGATTGCGCTGCCGAACACGACAGGTCCTGGCGGCTCGAATCTTTCCATATTCCAGGTGGAGAACCAGGTGCCCATCGTGGCCAACGGCCAGCGGCTTTCCGCCAATAACTTTCTACTCGACGGAGTGAGCGTCAACAGCCTGACGTGGGGAGGCGCCGCTGTCGTCACTCCCAATCAGGAGTCGGTCAGCGACATCACCGTTTCTTCCAACGCCTATTCCGCCGATCTGGGCCGCAATTCCGGAGCGCAGATTCAAGTTGTTTCCAAGAACGGAACCAACGAACTGCACGGCAGCGCGGCTTTCAAGTACGACGACCCCAATTTCAACGCATATAACAAATTTGGCGCGATCAACGCTCCCACGCAGCGTGTCGAGAACAGCTTCCGCCAATACGCCGGCAGTCTCGGCGGACCGATCCGGAAGAATCGTCTCTTCTACTTCTTCTCGTATGAGGGTCTGCACAACAGCTCCAACAACCCGACGACCGGCTACGTGGAAACGCCGCAATACCGCCAGGCCGTTTTGAGTCTGCGCCCGGATTCCACGACAGCAAAAGTTCTCGGCTCCGCGGGCATGGATCCGCGCGTGATCGCCGGAATTCCCATCGGATGCGCATCCACCTTCGCACCGGGAGCCTGCCAGCAGGTCTCCGGCGGCCTCGATCTCGGCTCCATCACCGGCACACGCGGCAACTACACCACTGGCACGGGTGGAGGCCTGGACGGTATTCCCGACGTCGAGTTCGCTCTCTTCGGCAATCCCGCGAGCCAGACCGGCAATCAGTACAACGGACGCGTCGATTACACACACGGCCGCGACACCATCGCCGTCAGCAGCTACGTGACGCTTTTCAATGGCATCACCGCGGATCCTTCCACAGGCAGCCGCCCCGGCGCGGATGTGCGCAACAAACCGATAACGATGGCCGAGACCGCCACGTGGAATCACATCTTCAGCCCCACGTTGATCAACGAGGCAAAAGGCAACTTCACCCGTTTCTCTTCCGATGAGATCGCCGCGTCATCGGCGACCAATTGGGGCATCCCGCGCGTGCAGGTGGAGTCTTATGCTTTCGGGGATCTCGAATGGGGCGCGGGCCAGTCCGAAGCGTCTCCCGCTCTCTTCGCGCAGAACACCATCGAAGGCCGCGACACACTCAACTGGGTGCGCGGCAGCCATGCACTCAAGTTCGGCGTGGAGACGCGCCGCGAGCAGGACAACAACAATCTTGCCGGCGGCGCGCGTCCGCTTTATTCTTTCACCGGGCTGTTCAACCTCGCCAACGATACGCCGGTTTTCGAATCCATCAACGCCGATCCGCGCACCGGAGCGCCCGCGCCCGCGCAGCGCTACTTCCGCGACACCATCTATGCGGGCTTTATTCAGGACGACTGGAAGGTCACGCCTTCATTCACTCTTAACCTTGGCCTGCGTTACGAATACTTTTCCGCGCCCAACGAAACGCGCGGCAATCTGAGCAACCTTGTCTTCGGACCGAACGCACTGATCGATTCGCGCCTCGCCGTCACCGATACTCTCTACGAGGCGGACCGGCTCAACTTCGCCCCGCGCTTCGGATTCGCATGGAATCCGGCGCAACTCAACAAGCGCGTCGTGCTGCGCGGCGGCTTCGGTATGTTTTACAACCGGGTACCCGACGCGCTGTTCGACAACTCGCGCAGCAACCCACCGTTCCTCGCGAGCTACAGCATCTGCTGCGGAACGGCCTCGTCTCCATTCGACGGGGGGCAGATCGCCTACGCGCTGGGCGCAAACGATTCGCCGTTCAGCTATCCGGCCAACCCTGCGCTCGCTACTGGCATCAACCCGGTGACGCTCGCGCCGAATCCCGGACCCACCGGGCCGGCGGCGGTTCAGATCTGGGGAACGCCGCAGCACGTCGCGACGCCTTACGCTTACACCTATTCGTTCGAAGCCACCGCTGAGCTTCCGGGCCGCGTCGTTGCCACCGCCGGATATCAGGGCAGCACCGGGCACAAGCTGATTCGCATCGTGAATCAGAACTACCTCTACCCGAACAATCCCAGCTTCGGCCCGGTTTACTTTATCCAGCCGGATGTGAACTCCAACTACAACGCCTTTCTGTTTACAGTACGGCGCTCTCTCTCGAACGGTCTGCAGTTCCAGGCGAACTACCGCTGGGCGCACAGCATCGATCAGGCGTCTTATGAAGGTCCGGGCTTCGTCACCAATCAGACTTATCCACAGGACCTCCATTTCGAGAGAGGCGATTCGGATTTCGATGTTCGCCACAACTTCAACCTCTCGGTGCTTTATGAAATTCCATCGGGCCGGGTCACCTCACGCCTCGCGCGCGCGGCTCTTGCGGGCTGGCAGATCAATGCGATCTTCACCGCGCATACCGGCTTCCCGTGGACGCCTGTCACAGGACAGTCGATCAGCACGCCCGGGGGACCGAGCCTCTCTCCGACGAGGCCCATTGCCTATTTCGGCGGCGCTCTCACCGACCACGGCAACGATACTTTCCTCTCCCCGAACGGCGACTTCCCCGGCGGGGGTGCGAAGTATTTCGATATCTCCGCTTCCGGGATTCCCGGCATCGGCCGCAACACGTTGCGCGGGCCGGACTATATTGGCGACGACTTCAGTCTGGCCAAGCAGGTCCATTTCGGCCGGATTCGCGGTCTGGGGGAGAATGCGATGCTCGACCTGCGGGTGAATCTGTTCAATGCCTTCAACAGGCTCAATCTGGCTCCGTTCAACTTCGGGGATTCGAATACGCATGTCGAGGATCCCAACTTCGGCCGGGCGATCACCGGACTCGCGGGGCGGGTAGTGGAATTGCAAGGACGATTCAGCTTCTGAAAGACTGTTGGCTCCGAAGCTGTAGCGGGCGCTCGCAGGAAAAGCGGCAGGCGAAATCGCATACCCACAGTGGTCTTCGATTCGGCCTCGAAACCTCATATAATGGCCCCGGGCCGGAACGTTTCCGGTTTTTCGAGCATAAGGGGGCGTATGTTTGACCGGCATAAGACACGACCGCATGTAGCCGGCCTGGTGTCCGCGCTGCTGCTCTCCGGCGTCGCCTTCGCGGCCCCGGCGGAAACATCCGGTTCGCGACTCGCGGACGCTGCCCGCACACAAGATCAGAAGACAATCCGCGCGCTCCTTGCGCAAAAAGCCGACGTCAACGCCCGCGCCAGCGATGGCTCGAGCGCGCTGCTCTGGGCCGCACACTGGAACGACACCGACACGGCGGACCTTCTGTTACGCGCCGGAGCCGACGCCAACGCGGCCAACGACTTCCGCATGACGCCCTTGTCGGAAGCCTGTACCAACGCCAATGCCGCGCTGGTGCGCCTTCTCCTGAAATCGGGCGCCAGGCCAAACATCGCCATCGCGACCGGCGAAACACCGCTGATGACGTGCGCCAGGACCGGCACCGCCGATGCGGTCCGGATGCTGGTGGAATACGGAGCCGCGATCAACACGAAAGAGCCCACGCAGAGCCAGACGGCGTTGATGTGGGCCGCGGCGGAGCGCCATCCTGACGCCGTCAAAGCCCTGATCGAAGCGCACGCCGATCTCAAGGCCAACACCAAACAAGGATTCACCGCGCTCCACTTCGCCGCCCGCGAAGGCGACATCGAAAGCGTCAAAGAACTGGTGGGCGCCGGCGTCGACGTCAACATCGTCACGTACGCGGAAGGCGCGACCAACCGTGTCACGAACCAACTCGGGATTGCCAAGAGCACTGGCGCCATCGGCTACACGCCGCTTCTAATCGCGGTCATGCAGGCGCAGGTGGATCTCGCGCTTTACCTGCTCGATCACGGCGCAGACCCCAACATTCCGGCGGCCGGCTTTACGCCCTTGCATTGGGCATCCAGCAAGTGGGAAAGTTTCACGGCGAACCCGGTATATGGCTTCGAAGGCCCCATGTCCGGCATTCCGGACCGTCAGGCCAAGCTGCATCTCGTAAAAGCTCTGCTCGCGCATGGCGCAAACGTCAACGCGCGGATGACGAAACCACAGCCATCCTTCGCAGGCGGATATCTCGACGCCGTGGGCGCCACACCTTTCCTTCTCGCCGCCTCCGCCGACGACCTTGAAATGATGCGGATACTTCTCGATGCCGGGGCAGATCCGAAAATCCTGACGGCTACCCACGCATCCGCGATCCTGGCGGCCGCCGGGGGCAACCACGGGATCGGTGAAGATACGATCACCGAGCCGCAGGCGACCGACGTCGTCAACTTCCTGCTGAAGCTGGGGGTTGAACCGAAAGGCGAAACGACGTTCGGTGAGAACGCGCTGTTTGGTCCGGCTTATCGCGGATGGAATCATCTTCTCGCGCAGTTGATCGATCTCGGCGTCAACGTGAACGCGGTCAGCAAGGCGGGTGTCACGCCGTGGCTCGCCGCGAGTGGATCGGGCGATCGCCTCGGCGGCGTTCTCTATAACAAGGAAGGCGCAGATCTGCTCCTCAAGCACGGCGCCGATCCCAAACTCGGCCATCCCTGTGAAGCGCAGAACAAATGCCGCGCCGAGGCGGGACAATAGATGCCCATGGCGGACCAGAAGCACTTCGAAGTTTGCAGCGTCCGGGATCTTTGGCCGCCGGCGGCCGGCTTCTTTTCAACTGCGAACGCCGGCGCGACAAATTCGAGTTGGATTGGGCAGAGGGCGCGCGCCACGGTGATTTTGCTTTGCGGTAGCGTGGCGGCGTTCGGGTTTCAGGCGAAGACGCCGACGCCGGCGCGTGAACTGGCGACGCAATACTGCGTCGGCTGCCATAACGACAAGCTCAAGACCGCCGGACTGGCGCTCGACCGCGCCGATTCCGACCATGTCGCCAATTCCGCCGAGATCTGGGAAAAGGTGATCGTGAAGCTGCGCAGCCGCGCCATGCCGCCGCCGGGTATTCGCCGCCCGGACAACGCCACTTACGACAAGGTCGCCGGCTGGCTCGAAGCGGAAATCGACCGCGCTGCCGCCGCGCACGTGAACCCTGGCCGCACGGCGCCGCTGCATCGCCTCAATCGCGCCGAATACGCCAACGCCGTCCGTGACCTGCTCGCCGTCGAAGTCGACCCGCAGGCCATGTTGCCGCCGGACGAACAAGCCTTCGGCTTCGAAAACAACGCCGAAGCGCTTTCGATGCAGCCCGCTCTGCTCGACCGCTACGTCTCCGCGGCGTCGGCCATCGCGCGCCGCGCCATCGGGGATCCAACGCTCCGGCCGGCATTCGTGCGCTATGGCGCGCTCAAAGGCAGCGCCAACGATCAGACGTATCTCCGCCAGGTCGATCGTCTGAGCGAAGACTTTCCGCTCGGATCCAAAGGCGGCGTCGCGGCGCACCACTATTTCGCGGTCGATGGCGAATACATCATCAAGCTTCGCCTCCAGCGGGCGTGGGACAGCGTGATTCGCGGCCTGAACGTGCAGACGCAATTCGAAGTCCGCGTCGACGGCAAGCGCGTCGGCCAGTTGACCATCGGCGGAGAGAAAGCGCCGTCGAAGACTTTCCAATACGATGGCGACGAAAACCTTGAAGTGCGCGTCCCTGTCAAAGCCGGCTCGCATCAGGTGATGGCGACGATGCTCAAGACCGACGACGTCGAGCCCGAGGGTCCCGGACCCGATCGACTTCCTCTCTTCAGCCGCTCCTCCGACAATGCCACCGCGCCCATCGCCATCGCTGCGCTTCTGATCGGCGGACCCTACGATGCGAAAGTCCCGATCGATTCCCCGAGCCGCCGCCTTCTCTATGTGTGCCACCCTGCGACAAACGCGGACGATACTGCCTGCGCGACAAAAATCCTCTCCACTCTCGCGCGGCGCGCTTATCGCCGTGCCGCTACCGCCGATGACGTGCAGACGTTGCTCGGTTTCTCCAAGAATGCCGGGGCCGCCGGCAACTTCGACGAAGGAATTCGCGCCGCGCTTGAGCGGGTGCTGGTAAGTCCCGACTTTCTCTTCCGCATTGAAATGGATCCCGCCGGCGCCAAATCGGGTGATGCGTATCGCATTTCCGATGTCGAGCTGGCTTCGCGATTGTCATTCGCCTTGTGGAGTAGTATCCCCGATGAAGCTCTCCTCGACGCCGCCGTCCGCGGCAAATTGCATGAGCCCGCGGTGCTCGAGCAACAGGTCTCGCGCATGCTCGCCGACAACCGCGCGCGCTCGTCGCTGATTCAGAATTTTTTCGAGGACTGGCTCCAGACCCGCAACGTCTGGCTGCTTAATCCCGACAGCACGAAGTTTCCGTGGTTCGATGACAATCTGCGCACCGCCTTCGTCACGGAAACCGAAATGTTTCTCGACGCGCAGTTGAAAGAGGACCGCAGCGTCACGAGCTTGTTGACCTCTGACGAGACTTTCCTCAACGAACAGCTCGCCCGCCACTATGGAATCGCCGGTGTCTATGGCAGCCACTTCCGGCGCGTGAAACTCACGGATCAGAACCGCTTTGGATTGCTGGGCAAGGCGAGCGTGCTGGCCGTCACCTCCTACACCACGCGCACGGCGCCCACGATTCGCGGCAAATGGCTGCTGGAAAATATTCTCGCCGCGCCCATTCCGCCGCCTCCGCCGAACATACCCGCCCTCGAATCCAGTAATAAGGAAGGCAAGCCGATGTCGGTTCGCCAAATGCTCGAGACGCACCGGGCCAATCCCAGTTGCGCCGGTTGTCACGCCCGCATGGACCCATTGGGATTGAGTCTCGAAAACTTCGACGCCATCGGGCAGTGGCGCACCACCGATGCGGGTCATCCGATCGACGCCTCCGGGGTCCTGCTCGATGGCACGAAGGTGGATGGACCAGGCGCTCTGCGGGATGCTCTCGTCGCGCAAAAGACGCAGTTCGTCAAAGCCGTCACCGAAAAATTACTGACTTACATGCTGGGACGAGGGCTGGAGTATTACGACGCCCCCGCCGTTCGCGCCATCGATCACGAGGCCGCCGCCGGCGACTATCGCTGGTCATCGCTTGTTTCCGGTATCGTGAAAAGCTCGCCATTTCAAATGAGGACCGCCAGATGACTACATTCGTGACGAAGAAAACCATCTCCCGGCGCACCATGCTGCGGGGCGCCGGCACGGCTGTCGCATTGCCGTTGCTCGATGCCATGCTCCCGGCCTTCGCGCGCGCCGCCTCCACCGCGCCCGTCCGCCGCTTCGGCGTTGTCTATCATCCGAACGGCGTCATATACGACGAATGGCTCCCCAAAGGCGCCGGCTCCGAGTACGAGCTTTCGCCCACATTGAAAGGGCTTGAACCCTTCAAAGACAAAGTGATCGTTGTGACGGGTCTCGCCAGCGATCAGGCGGAGGCCCTCGGCGACGGCGGCGGCGACCACTCCCGGGCCTGCGGCAGCTACCTGACGGGCGTGCATGTGAAGAAGTCCGACAGCAATGTCGAGAACGCCGTCTCGATGGACCAGATTGCCGCCAAAGCCTTCGAGAGCGAGACGCAGCTTTCGTCGCTGCAGATGACCGCCGATGAAAACAGTCTCCTCGGGTCATGCGATCTCGGCTACAGTTGCGCGTACAGCAGCACGCTCTCCTGGCTTACCCCGACGCTGCCGCTCATGGCGGAAAATAATCCACGCGTCCTGTTCGAGCGCATGTTCGGTTCGAGCGACAGTACCGACGCCCGCGTCCGCGCCGCGCGCCTCAGACAGGACAAGAGCCTGCTCGATTCCGTCAACGATCGCGTGAATCAGCTCCAGCACAAACTTGGGACCGCCGACAATCGCAAAGTGGACGACTACCTCGCCTCGCTGCGCGATGTCGAAAGGCGCATTCAGAAAGCGGAAGAACAAGGCTCGAAAGAATTGCCGGATGTCGTGCAGCCCGCCGGCATCCCGGATAAGTTTGAGGACCACGTCCGGTTGTTATATGACCTGCAGCTCCTCGCATACCAGTCCGATCTGACGCGCGTGATTACGTTCATGTACGGCCGCGAGCAGACGGGCCGGCCGTATCCCCAGATCGGCGTACCCGAGCCGCATCACCCCATCACCCACCATCAGGGCGATCCGGTGAAGATGGAAAAGTGCACGCGTATTCAGCGCTATCACATCAAGCTCTTCGCCGAGTACGTTGAAAAGCTGCGCAGCACACCGGATGGTGGCGGCTCGCTGCTCGACCACACGATACTTCTCTTCGGTTCCGGCATCAGCAACAGCGACCGGCACACCCACGGCCCGTTGCCGACATTCCTCGTTGGCGGCGGCTCGGGAACGCTGAAGGGCGGCCGTCATCTTGTCTATCCGGAACACACGCCGCTCACCAACCTGCAGTTGACGCTGTTGAACAAACTCGGCGTACCGGCGGAGAAACTCGGCGACAGTAACGGACAATTCAACGACCTGTCGGAGTTGTAGCGCCAGGGCGGTTACTTTGCGCTCAAGTTAATTCCTTATGTACTCGCTGGTCAGCGAATTCTTTGCGGTGAGCAACTGCCTGGGCGTGCCTTCGAACATCACCTTGCCGCCCTTCGTGCCGCCTTCCGGGCCCATGTCGATGATCCAATCCGCATTTTTGATAACGCTTGTGTTGTGCTCGATCACAATAACCGTGTTGCCGGCGTCTACGAGCCGGTTCATGATCCCGAGCAGGTGACTGATATCCGACATGTGTAAACCGGTTGTGGGCTCATCGAGCACATAGATGCTGCCCTGTTTGTGCAGCTCGCTCGCCAGTTTGATGCGCTGGCATTCGCCTCCGGAGAGCGTGCTCAACGGCTGCCCCAGCGTCAGGTAATCGAGGCCCACGTCGCTCATGGCCTGCAGCTTGTTCGTGATCCTGTCGATCCTGAAGTATTCGAGCGCCTGCCTGACGGTCATTTCCAGCACATCGTCGATCGATTTTCCGTTGAGTTTGTACTCCAGCACTTCATCTTTAAATCGTTTACCCTCGCAGATCTCACATGGCGACTTGACCTCGCCCATCGCGGGGATTTCCGTGTAGATCACGCCCAGTCCCTGGCAGTTCCCGCAGGCACCTTCCGAATTGAAGCTGAACAGGGATGGGCTCACTTTGTTCGCAGCCGCGAATGCCTTTCGCACCTCGTCCATGATGCCGGTATAGGTGCCTGGATTGGACCGGCTTGAAACACCCACCGGGGATTGGTCGATCACAATGGAGTCGGGGTGTTGGCGCAGGAAGGCCTGATGGATTAACGAACTCTTCCCCGAACCTGCCACGCCGGTGATGGCCGTGAGTACGCCCTTCGGGATGTCGACGCTCACGTTCTGCAGGTTGTTGGCTTTTGCGTTCCTGACCGGCAGTTTTCCACTGGGGGCACGGAAATCGCTTTTGATCGCAACGTGCTGTTTCAAATATTTTGCGGTCAGCGTGTCAGCGCTCAACAGATTCCGGAACGGACCTTCGTACACGACCTGGCCGCCCTGGCTACCCGCATGCGGACCCACGTCCACGATATGGTCGGCCACTTTAATGACATCGGGGTCGTGTTCCACCACGAGAACCGTATTTCCCCGGTCGCGCAATTGTTGAAGAAGTTCGTTCAGACGATGCACATCACGCGGGTGAAGACCCACGCTGGGCTCGTCGAACACGTACATCACGTCCACGAGGCTGCTGCTCAGGTGCTTGACGATCTTCACGCGCTGCGATTCGCCGCCCGAGAGCGTGTCTGTTTCACGATTCAAGGTGAGATATTCGAGGCCGATATCCACGAGATATTGCAGGCGCTGAGCCAGTGTTTTAAGAATGGGCGCGGCCTTTGTTTCCCTGATCGTCCTGATCACCCCGATCAACTGGCCCACCTCCATCGAGGCCAGCTCGGCGATGTTGTAGCCATCGCTCTTATCCGTGGCGATCCTGCATTTCAGTACTTCCTGACTTAAGCGCGCGCCCTCGCACACGGTGCACGGCGTCATCGTGATGTAAGGCGTCACGGCCTTTTGTGTGCGTTCAGACCGGGTCTTCACGTCGCCGGTGATGTATTTGGCCGTAAATCGGCTGATGATGCCTTCGCAAGTTAAATTGATCTCCTTGCCTCCGACCTTTGTTTTCACTTTGTACGGTTTGCTGTATAAAAGCAGTTCTGTTTCCTTTTGACTGAACTTCAAAAGCTTCTTATCCATGTCGAAGAGTTTCGACTGGCCGAGAAGGTTCCAACCCCAGCTGTCGACGGCATATTCAGGAAACAGGATCGCGCCTTCGTTCAGTGTTTTGGATTTATCGAGGAACAGACTGAGATCCACGCCCAGCTTGCGGCCGAGGCCGTTGCAGTTCGGGCACATGCCCTTTGGGTCGTTGAAAGAGAAGACATTCGCATGTCCCACATACGGTTTGCCGGCATGGGAATACAAACGGCGCAGCACCGGGTAGATGTCGGTGACCGTGCCCATCGTCGAATGGGACCCGCCGCCGAGCCGCTTCTGGTCCACGACAATCGGCATGCTCAGGTTCTCGATGGCATCGGCATCCGGCTGGGAGTAGCGGGGCAGAAATGTGCGAATGAACATGCTGAAGTTTTCGTTCATCTGGCGCTGCGCCTCGGTGGCGACGGTATCGAAGACGATCGACGATTTCCCGGAACCGGAGACGCCGGTGAAGATTGTGATTTTGCGCTTCGGGATCCGCAGCGAGACGTTCTTGAGGTTATTCTCGCGCGCGCCGCGGATCTCAATGTATTCCTGTGACATCGATGATTCCAGGGTATCGGAGGAGATATGCGCGTCAGGCGCTCGCCCGAGTGGTCTGCAGGCGGCGCCAGAAGAAATATGAAAGTCCCCAGAGCACACCGGTGGCCGCCGCCCAGCCCCACGCCTCCGGACCGTCACCCACCGAGAGATGAGCGATGAGCGCCGAGGCGAGGTCAATGGCGAAGCCGGCGTAAGCCCACTCCTTTAGCCGCGGCGGCACGGGGGCAAGCATCAGCACCACGCCGAGAAGCTTGGCCAGTGAGAGCTCCACCCGGAAGTATGCAGGAAAGCCGAGATGGGTGAACGCGCCGGCCACCTGCTGCAGACGCAGTTGCGCATATGCGGTGAAGCTCATCTGCAGGCAGAACAGCGCGTTGACGATCCAATAGACGGCCTTCGGGCTGGTTCTGGTGGTGGCACGAGCCGGGTTCTGCAAGATCGCTTCCATCATTCTTACTCCTGCAATCAAGCTTGCGGCGCGTTGGCAGCCCAGGCGGGCGCCTCAACGCCGAACAGTTTTGCATATTCGGTGTTCAGCCTCTGCCAGCCGCCAAACTTCATCGCCTCGGCGCCGACGATCCGGCCGATGGGAGTTCCACTGAGAAGGTGATCCAGAACATCGAGACTAATGTGCCATCCAGCAGCACCCATTGAGATGAAGCGGCGATCGATGCTGTGCCACAGCGTCAGGCGCGTGCCGCTGCCTAAGGCTTCCAGTTCCCACCGGATATCGCTGTACTCAAGCAACCTGGGCGCGTCGGCTCGCGTGACTCTTGTTTCAATGGGCGCAGGCGTTCCGACCCAGGTGAGACCCACCGTGGCTCCAGCCGTACCCAGATTTGCGTTGACATCGAAGGGAGCCCACTCGCGCAGATGCGCCGGGTCGGTAAGCGCCTGCCAGACCTTTTCCGGCGAGTGCCGCAGTTCTCTGACGAGGATAAGTGTCCACTTTTCGCCATCCTTTCTAATCTGCGCACCACTGGCCGGACCCGGTGAGTACTGCTCGCGATCGCTCATCTTCTTCTCCTTGTCTTTTTTTTGGCTGGTTTTGGCTGTGATACTGGTTGTTCCATGCGGTCGAGGTGGCGCTCGAGGGCATCGAGGTGCGCCGACCAGAACCGGCGGAACGGAGCCAGCCAGGCATCGATTTCCTGAAGTGGTTCGTGTTTCAGCCGATAGAGACGGCGCTGCGCGTCCACCGTGGATTCCACGAAACCGGCCTCACGCAGCACTCGCAGGTGCTTTGATACCGTCGGCTGCGGCATATGAAGCTGGCGCTCGATCTCTCCAACCGATTGTTGTGATGAGATCAGGAGGCTCAATATCGCGCGGCGGTTGGGCTCCGCAATGATTTCGAACACAGATTCCACTCTTCTGATATACCCCACAAAGCATATACTCGTCAAGGCATGTAAAGTCGCCGCGAATATTGGCGTCCGCCGCATGGTTCCTCACATTCAGGCAGGAATCTCGCCCGGCCAGGTCGTACCTTCGCGCACGTTAACACCCGCGAGTTAGCGTTGATTGCCGAGGGATCGAGTGTCACGCGCGCCCCTGATCGGACACTGAATCCGCAGGAGGCACTACATGGCAACACCGTCAACGTCTTCCCTCGGATTTGCGCACGACGAAGAAGCATTCCGCGCGAAGACTCCCTATCCACTAATTGCTACAAATCTGAAGGGCGCTTATACTACACCCGCCTGGCCCGATACATTCGATCCGAAAACCGCCAGCAAATCGGAACTCATCAAACACGGTCTGATGTGGCGCAAGCCCGCGCAAAGCGATCCGCCGGAATTGCACGCCGCATGGGAGAAAGTTTTCTCGCGAAAATGGCTCGCCAAAGACCGCATCGTTCCTGAATCGCATCCGCAACTCGGCGTCACTCACAACTACCGCGGACCCGCGCCGAAATTGCAAAAGGACTCCACCTATACCGGACAGGTCTGGTCCGGCGCCGGTACGAAGACCGGCAAATGGACCAGCATCATCGGCTACTGGAACATTCCCACTGTCACCGCCCCGCCGGAAGCACAGGGCACCGAGGGCGGCTGGAATTCCTCGTCGTGGCTCGGCCTCGACGGCTTCTTCTACTCGAACGATGTTCTGCAGGCGGGAATACAGCAGAAGGTGATCTCGATTCTGGGCCTCGCGATCCCCATCTACGTGGCCTGGTATGAGTGGTTCGCGCCGCCTCAGGCGGGCTCGCCTGGCTACATCTACCAGACCAACATCGCCAACTTCCCGGTGAGTCCGGGCCAGCAGGTCTACTGCTCGGTTCAATATAACGGAACATCGAGCGGGTCGATCAGCTTCGCCAACGAAACCACGGGCCAGCACTTTTCGATCACACTTGCGCCGCCGCCCGGCGCCAGTTTCAACGGGCAGTCCGCCGAGTGGATCATGGAAGCGCCGGACGGCGGAGAGCCCACTTCATCGCTGCCGAAATTCACGCCGGTGACGTTCACGACGGCGCTTGCCTGCGGACCGAACAGCACGAGCACGAATCCCGCAGCGGGCGACATCCTCAACATCGAGTCGAGTAGCGGCAAGATTCTGACGTCGACGGCAGTCGGCAACGATACCACAACGATCAAGTTCGTCGGATAAAACGTCGGCGTTCGAGATCCGTTCCGCTTCTCTCAT
>DATAZF010000107.1:0-19393 GCA_036272235.1 Bryobacteraceae bacterium
CGCGCGGCGGCAAGCGGAATCTCAATTGCCTTGCGAGCAGCCGCCGCCACGCCGGTGCCGTCCCGAAGGCACTCTCGATAGTGGTCGAATGCTGCGATATCTTCGTCGGCGAGGCGTGTCAGCAGGCTCGATTGTTCGCGCGCTGATCCGATCAGCCGGGCGAGAAGTTCCCGATCGCCGTTGAAGCTCTTCCGTCGTCCGGTAATGTCGAGAACTTTGGCGAGCAGCGCCAACGCCAGGCTGGCGCTAACCGCCGAAACCGAAACGCCGGCTGGAACGGCGCCAGACCCGCCCACGCGGCCGCGATATGCGTCGATCGTGCCGGTCCAGACCGAGTCTGTCATTTTGGATTACAATCCGTGGACTACGAGAGCCCGATAATCCGCCCGGTCTCGACGTCGAGATCGATTTCGTAGTAACCCGGGCGTGTAGACAGCCCCGGCATTGTGCTCATCGTTCCAAGGATGGGATATACGAACCCCGCGCCGACGCTCGCCCTCACATCGCGCACCGGCACTACGAATCCACTGGGCGCGCCTTTGAGATTCGGATCGTGACTCAAGCTCAGATGCGTCTTCGCCATGCAGATCGGCAGCTTGTCGAAACCCTGTTTCGTATAGAGCTCAATCTGCTTTTCGGCCTGCGGCGAATACTCGACGCCGCTGCCGCCATACATCTCGCGGACGATCGTCTCGATCTTCTGCTTGATGCTTATTTCGAGCGGGTACAGGAATTTGAAATGCTTCGGCTTCCTGCACGCCTCGACGACGGCCTTCCCAAGTTCCACTGCGCCGGCGCCACCTTCAGCCCAATGGTTCGCCCGGACTGCATCTTCCGCGCCAGCCGCCACCGCCAGCCGCCGTACCAGATCGACCTCTGCTTCAGTATCGTTCTTGAACCGGTTCACCGCCACCACCACTGGAATCCCAAACGAGCGCGCATTTCCGATCAGCCGGATCAGATTGCTGCAGCCCTTTTCGAGCAGGTCGAGATTCTCCTCGAGGTACGCATGTGCAAGCGGTTGACCTGCGACAACTTTTGGACCGCCGCCGTGCATCTTGAGCGCGCGAATGGTCGCTACCAGCACCACGCAATCCGGAAGCAGCCCGCTGTAGCGGCACTTGATGTTGAAGAACTTCTCCATGCCCATGTCGGCGCCGAATCCCGCCTCGGTCAGCACGTATCCATCGGGACCCACCAGCTTCAGCGCGATCTGATCCGCCACGATCGAAGAATTTCCGTGCGCGATATTCGCGAACGGCCCTGCGTGCACGAACGAGGGCGTGCCCTCGATCGTCTGCATCAGGTTGGGCATCAGCGTATCTTTCATGAGCACCGTGAGCGCGCCACCCGTTCCCAGATCGTCAGCTGTAATCGGCTCACCGGCACGGCTCGAACCGATGACCATCCGGCCCAGACGCTCCCGCATATCGCCCAGGCTGGTAGCCAGCGCGAGGATCGCCATGATCTCGCTCGCGACCGCCATATCGAAACCGGTCTCGCGCGTGTGACCTTTTTCTTCCGGACCGCGACCGATGGTAATCTGCCGCAACATGCGATCGTTGGTATCGACGACGCGCCGCCAGGTGATCGTGTCGGGATCGATATCGAGCCGCGCAAACCGGCTGCGCTCCTCCAGCGTCAGCTCGTTCGGATCGGTCTTCGCAATCCCGAGCTTCTTCAAGCGCCGCAGCATCACGGGCGCGAATCGCCGGCTGCCATCTTTCGCGACCGGACACAGACGATCGAACAGCACCTGATCGTCCGCCGTTGTCTTTTCATGCAGGACGCGCGTGTCGATCGCGGCGGCGAGCAGGTTGTTTGCCGCCGTTATCGCGTGAATGTCGCCCGTCAGATGGAGGTTGAACTCCTCCATCGGGATAATCTGGCTGTAGCCGCCACCCGCCGCGCCGCCTTTGATGCCGAACGTCGGCCCCTGGCTTGGCTGGCGAATGCAGGTGAAGACCTTCTTGTTCAGATGCGCGCCGAGCGCCTGACTGAGTCCGACGGTGGTGGTGGTCTTGCCTTCACCGAGCGGAGTCGGAGTGATCGCGGTCACGACGATGTACTTGCCGTTAGGCACGTCCTTCAGCCGCTCGCGGATAGACAGGTGAACTTTGGCTTTCGTCTTTCCGTAGAGTTCCAGTTCGTCAGGTAGAATGCCGGCTTCGGATGCGATCTGGTCGATCGGAAGGGGCGTCGCCGCCTGCGCGATCTCGATATCGCTGGGCACGGATGCAAGAAGGTTCTTCAGCTTGTGAGCCATTTTTGTCTGGGTGTCGCCTTTTCGTTAGCGCATCTTCACGGGCACGGTTCGCATTATTCGGTTTTCGTAACGGTTTCGTTTATCTGGATCAGACTCGCTGCCGGCGGATTTGTATCGTGCCCCGGCCGGCTGTCCCTCTCCAGAAACAAATTGATAAATGAGCTGCTGCCCTGCAGGTCCCGGTTGCGTGGCGGAATGTAGGTTCTCAACTCATCCACGCGTCCCGCGCCAGAGGCCGTCTCATAAACCTTGACCCAAATGCAGGGTTTGTCGGGAAGCACCTCGCACATCCCCATCAGTGTGCCGCCGCACGGACCGTTCCGCATACTCTTCGGACACGTCATCGGGCAGACGTATTCCATCTCGCCAAGCACGCAATTCCCGCAGGCCTTGCAGCCGAACATCGGCTTCTTGATCGCGAGCTCAAGTGTTTCGAGAGTATGGGCGGCGGCGGGTCGTTCGTCCACCCACTTCATTACGCTGGCCAGGGTGCGGCGCAGGCTGTTGTCTTCGTGCTTGACGGGGAACAGCTTCGCCATCGTGTCGAGCACTTTGGGAATGGCGCCGACCGACTTCGGCATGGCGGTGTGTTTCTCGAAATAGTAGAAGCCGGTCGCCCGTCCATCCGCGCGAGGGCCGTAGCTGATTTCCTCAGCGAATTCTTCCCATTGCGGCGCAATCTCTTCGGACCGTTTGATGATCCAGTTGATCCGCTCCGGATTGTCGTTGCCCCCGAGATAGGCGCCGGCGTACCCGAGTCCGCGTAGAATCGCTACTGTCCGCGCTGCGCGTTCCAGCCGCGCCGCCATACCTTTATCTTCGGCTTTGGCTTCTTCCTGAATGCGCTTCAGCAACTCTTTCGAAACCCAGCATCCGGGAGGCTCACCCTTCGAAAACTTCTCCGCCGCCTTCGGAGGCAGCACATAGACGTTCCCGTAGACCGGCGTGTTCAGCCCGCGCTCGCCCAGATATCGCTTCAACTCGCGGAACTTCTTCGAGTCGTAGCCAAGCTGGGTGATCGCGAAATCCGCGCCGGCCTTGATCTTCTTTTCGAGCTTCAGGTATTGATAGACGCAATCCGCTTCCGTGTATTTGAACGGCGACACCGCCACAGAGGTGTGGAACGGCATTCCCGCCGCGCGCAGCTCGCTGATCGTCTCGACCAGTTGCACCGAATCCAGCGCAAACAGGGGCGCCGGACCGTCTCCCAGCGGATAGTCGCCGGTAATCGCGAAGATGTTCTCGATCCCCAGGGCGTTGAGATCCTCAAGTGAACGCAGGATCGTCATCCGGTCCTTGTTCACGCATGTCACGTGGACATTCGGCGTTACGCCGCGCGCCTTCACAGCCGTGCCCACGCGTACTGGATCGTGGCCCGCCGACCCGCCCGCATAACTCGTGACGCTTACCGATACCACGCCCGGAATCTGACCGAGGTCCGACGCCGTCTGAAACAGCTTTGCCTCCGGCGTCTTCGCGCTGGCGACGAGCTCAACGATATATGAGAACTGCCCCGACGCCAAAGCTTCTTTGATCGGATTCATAGCGCCTTACTTCCCCAGCTCTTTCCGCACCATGTGCGTCCCCTCGACAAGCGCCTTCAACTTTGCGAATGCCACATCCCGCGGCAAATGGAAGCATCCGCAATCCGTGAGCACCGCGACCCTTTCAGCGGGCATCACATCGAGCGCCCGATGAATGTGCTCGGCCACCATGTCCGGCGTCTCGACTTCGTGAGTTTTCACGTCGATCACGCCCACGCCGAGATCGAACGGAGGCTTGAACTCGCGAAACAGATCGAGATCTTCGCCGCCGCGCCGCGCAAACTCGAGTGTCAGTTGTTGAATGTGAGCGTCGAGAATCGCCGGGAAGAGGTAACGATAGCTGCCTTCCCACGAAGGTTTCCCATATCGATTTCCGTAACAAACATGCAGCGCAATCCGGGTGTCGACGCCTTCCACCAGCGTATTCAGCGCCTTGATGCCCCACTTCACATCCTCTGGAAAACCCGAATAATAAGGCTCGTCGATCTGGATCAGCCCCACTCCGGCCTTCGCCAGTGCCTTCAGCTCCAGGTTCATCACGCGCGCGATATCCATCGCGAGCGCTTCATCCGTCGGATAAAACTGATTCCGCAGGCGCTTCGTAAGGCAGTGTGGCCCCGTGATGCAGATCTTCGTCTCGCGGTCCGTAAACGTCCGCAGGAACTGCAGGTCACGCACGAGCCCGAGCGATGCCGTTGGCAGCTTGCTCTGCACGGAGCTGTCATAAAAGTCGTAGTAAAACTTCTTGGACGATCGGTCGATCTGCACGCCAGGCAACCGTTCGAGGAAGTAATCGACCATATTGTCGCGGCGCGACTCGCCGTCGGTAATGATGTCGAGCCCCGCGATCTCCTGATCCTTGATCGCCGCTTTCGACGCTGCGTCGTAAATTTCTTCGAGATCGTGATGGCTGATCCGGCGCGCGAAAAAGTCGGTCTTCAGGCGTTCGAGCCAGCCTGGCATCGCGTAGCTGCCGACCATCGAGGTGGGGAGAATTGGAAGTTTCATCAGACTAATTCGAGTGCGTCACTCACGAGGCGTCGTGTAAAGAACCGACGTTTTCGAGTCCTTGCGATACCGGTAGGGCGCGAAATGCAGATCATAGCCGGTTCGCTCGGCCACGCCTTTCAACAGGGCCCCGTTGACCCAGTTGACGATCGATCCGTCCAGTTTTCCCGGGCCGTGGAAGCCCATCCGATACGCGTTGAGGTCTGTTACAAATATATCCTGCACCTGCAGATAGCCGCGCGGATGCAGCAGCGGAATCGTGTTGACGAAGCTCTGAAGCGCCCCTGAGCTCAGATGAAAACGCAGGTCGCCGGGTGACTTCGTCAAAATGTCTTCGAGCCGCGGGACGTCCAGCCCTTGCGGCAAATCGAGGTCGGGCAAGTCTTCGAACGCCACCAGTTTCTCTTCAAGGCGGATCGCCTTCCAGAGCTCCATCCAGAACGACATGCCGCAACTGCGATCGCCGGCGAATTCCGGGCCGATGCCGAGCAGTTTGTCGACCGAGCCGCGAATGCCGTCCACCGGAATCTTGAACCTTTCCGCCATTCGGACCGCATCCGCCATCGGCACGTATGCCCGCATGTGTACATAGAACAGGCGCCCATCCCGCCGCTGGATTTCTTCATCCGGCAGGTTGTCGTACATGTTTGTCGAATGAATATAGAGGATCTTATGCCGCAAAAACGAAAGCGTCTTCAGCGGGTTTAAGGCGTCGAGGGCCAGAAAGCTGCACAGGTGGATGTGTTCCTGCACGGCCGGCCGCGCCATGTCGAGCGTATCGAGCGAGTAGTCCCCCATCAGCACGCGCAGCTTTGGATAGTAGCTGGTGCCGCGTTGCCGGTCGAGTTGCCGGAACTTCTCGATGAACATCCCACAGCGTGTGCCGCTGCCCACACCGATTTCGAGGATGAAAATTTCCGGCGGAAGCTGATTGCGCTTCTCCATATCGCGCAGCAGGCTCCAGAAATCGGCCACGCTGTCCATCACTGCTTCTTCCTGATTACCGTCCGACTTCCCGCCGGGCAGCGCTTCCTGGTAGCCTTTACCGGTCGCCTTTTCCCAGTCGCTGAGGTGGCCCCAGTAGAGCTTATTGAACTCCCAGGCAATGCTTCGGCGGAACGGTTTGAAATCTTCGAGGGGAATCCCTTCGCGACCCGCGATGGCGCCCAGCATTTCCGGCTGCAGACCTTCGGGCGTAATCTGCCGCGTGTCGATCCGCATGTTCATTCTGTCGCCGTGGCGCGACACGCTTACCGCTTCGCGAAAATTCTGTTTGTATTGGACCCAGTCGAGCTGCACCTGCAGATTCGCAAACTCGACCGGATCGATATGTCCGTCCGCCACCAGCTTGTGCAGGGCTTCGACGATGCCCGGCGTGGTCGCTGCAGCCTTCGGGTTCAAGTAATTAATTTGCAGATTCATCGGGTTGCTTCGAGCGGCAGTCTAACTGATATTGCAAGCAATGACTTACCGGAAGAACATCGTCAATGAGAGAGTGTATCCGATCGATTTCGGCGGCTGACATTCGAAAGGCATTGGGCGGCTCTGACCCCGGTGATCTTGTCGCCGGTGGTTTTCGGGCTCCTCACCCGCCGCAAGCGTGAAATTACAGACACCGTCTTTGCGCCGGGCAACCACGCGCCGGCCGACGACATCCGCGCGCGCCTCTCCAACCCACCTGGTGATTCCGCCGTGCGCATGATGCTCGCAAGGCTGTGGCGCCGCCGTCCGCCAACTGATTGACTCCTGCGGCTACTTCTTCTCCGCTTTTGCCTCGTCGGCGCGATCGTCCGCACGTGCCGCGCTGAGCAGATTGTGCATCGCGTAGTTCCCCTCGTGGCAGGCATATTCGAAGATTTGATATCCGTCTTCGTGCGTAATGGGGAACGACACCGTCCAGGGCGCCGTGTAGGTTTTCGGGTCGGAAATGCGCATCTCGTACTGAATGTTGCGGGCATCGATGCGAGTGAAGCGCTCGACAAGTTTCAGGTCTTCGCTGTAGGGCGCTGCCCCGTTTCCGTTGACGCCGACGCCGTTCACGCCGCCGACGAAGTTCGTGGTTTCGACAACGAGCGTGTTGCCTTCCCAATGGCCGCGCGGGTCGCCCATGTTGGTGCGCAAATTCGCCGGCGCGTGCGGCTTTGGCGCATTGGGCGGATCGATTGGAATGATCCGCGTCTCGTGAATCATCTCGTAGCGGATCGCCACCACGCCGGGCGCCTGCACGATCTGCGTGCCGTTGCCGTAAATGACCGGGAACGCCGATCCAGCCACACCGCGCGTGATGCAGCGATCGTAAGGACTGCGATCGAGCCACGATTCGGGCCTCCGATTGCGGATCTTGTTGATCGCGGCGCGCTGCTCCTGCGCTGCTTTCGTCAGCGCGGGCACGCGTCCGTTGGGAGGGTCGATTACGAGTGAAGTCTGCCGGGAAGCTCTGCGGCTGAATTCCTGAAATTGCGGAGGCGCGGCAGCCGCGTTCACGCCCGTCTGCCGGGCCCAAAAACCGGAATTCGGGCGATTTCCTTTTCCGACGATCTCAGTCTGTTGCTCATCGACCTGCTTTGCGCGCTGCGAGAGTTCTTCGTCGGTCAGGAATTTCCGGTCGCCGAAGGAAGCCGGACGTTCGAACGGAACTTCGCGGAGATCGTCGCTGGTCCACGTGCCCTGCAAATCGGGGTCGCCCCAGCTTGTCTTCGGCGGCGTCCACTTCTGGGCGAAAGCCGTACCTGCAATCAGCAGGAGGGCCAGCCCTCGCATTTCACTTCTTCTTCCGCAGATCGCCATAGAGCAACTCCTCTGCATACTCGACGCACTTGAATTCACCGAGTTGGGCATCCTTCTCTACGCGCCGATACAGCGGCACGCTGAGCTTCCACGGCCGCGTAAATATCTGGGGGTCCTCGATCGTCGCTTCGTAATTCAGGTGCGTGGCATCGGCAGGGGTAAAGCGTTCGACCACATGCAGGGCGTCGCTGTGGAAGTCGCCCGCCCGGTCGAACCAGCTCAGATCATTGAAGCCGGTGTTGTCGACGACAAGCGTATCGCCCTCCCAATGGCCGTTCGCAGTGCCCATCCAGGAGTCGACCGAGGCAGCGACCGGCTTTTCCATATTGATCACGCGGTTGGTGCTCGCGTATTCATATGCCATGAGGATCACCTTCGCCGACTGAACGATTTGAAACGGGTACGGCAGGTAGGTCGCGCGCGGCACGCCCGGCATGTAACACTTCACTTCCGGATCTTCCTTCCAGCGATTGGCGAAGTTCTGTTGGCGTTTGACGAGCGCTTCGGGTTTGTAAGGAATCGGACCGCCTTCCACGAAGCCGCGGCCGGCCGGCACGGCTCCAAGAGCTCCCATTTGAAAGTAAGGGCCGCCGTACGAGGGATGATCCTGCAGGTCGAGGTCAGCGGTGCTGAGGGCTTCCCAGATACCGCTGATGTTTGCATGTCCGTCGGCCGCGCGCGGAGCCCTGTAAGACGCACGGGTTACCGCGGGGCTCTGCTGGGCTGACGCAGGGCTGGCGGTAATAATCATAGTCAAAGTAGCGCTTATGCATCCGACCCTGGAGAACAGGTTCCGCATCTTTCCTCGAATCGAGTCTATATTAAATCTATGGATCGGGATTCGCCCGGCCATCGAGGATGGAGCCCTTCCATGTCATCACGCCGTCTGACGCCTCTGTTGCTGCTCCCGTTTACGCTTTCGATCCTGTCTGCCGACGTGACGCTGCGCTACAAGACGGAAATGGTCATGAACGTCCCTCTCGCGGGGGCAGCGGCCGCTTCGTCGGCTTTGAACAACGCTCTGCCCCACGAGGTAACACTTCTCGAGAAGGACGGTAAAGCGCTTTCCACGTTCAACGCTTACAACGCGATCACCGATTTCAATACACAACAGGTCGTTCTTCTCGACAACGCCGGAAAACGCTACGCGAAAGCCGACCCGGCTAAACTGGCCGCCGGTATGGCGGCCGCGATGCCCCAAATGCCGGCCGCCGCGAGCGCTCTGCTCGGATCCATGAAGATGACCGCCTCCGCTCCACGGGCCACCGGCCGCACCGCCGTAATACAAGGCGTGGAGGCGGAGGAACAGGAAGTTGTCCTTACCATCGACGGCCCTCCGATTCCGGGCATGCCGGCGGGACCCATGGTCCGCGAGGTTCTCCAGATCTGGCTGGCGAAGCAGAGTGAGATTCTTCGCGTGCCCGCAATACGGGAACTGACGGGTTATCAACTCTCGTCCCTGGCAACCACCAATCCGGTTGCTGCGATTGGCGCCATACTCAAACAACTTCCCGGAGCCGCGGACCTCGCAGAGGTTCTAAAGACCATCCAACAAGGTGTCATGCTTCGGATGCACCTGGCTATGTACATGCCCTCGATGGCTCAGATACTGCGCCGGATGCCAGCCGGAACCAGTCCAGGCGCCGCGGCCTTCGGTCCCGAAGCGCCCCTGATGCAGATGAATCAGGAAGCGGTGGAAATTTCTTCGGCGTCCATTCCAGCGAGCTCTTTCGCGATACCGGAGGGATTTCAGGAAGTCCCCGCCGCCGATCTGATCAAGACTCTGCTCCCTGCGACCCCGGCTCCGGCCGCTTCCACCTTGCAATAACCTATGAACGACCGCGTCAGATTGATCGCCGCGTGGGCTTTGCTGCTCGTTGCCTTTCCGTTCGCGCTTGCAGCCGCTCCCAGTAATCCGCAACAGCTGATCAGTACTTATTGCGTCACCCGCCATAGCCAGAAGCTCAAGACCGGTGGATTGATCCTCGAAGGCCTCGATCCGTCAGCCGCCGCGGCCGACGCGCCTGTGTGGGAAAAGGCCATCCGCAAGCTCCGTACTAACGCCATGCCCCCGCCGGGGATGCCCAAGCCGAGCCTCTCCGATCGCCAAAGTCTGGTGGCCACGCTCGAAGATCAGCTCGACCGGGCGGCCGCGGCGGCGCCCAATCCCGGACGCCCTTTGCTCCATCGCCTCAACCGGACTGAGTACGCCAATGCCATCCATGACGTGCTCGATCTCAAGATCGATGCCGGCGCCCTGCTGCCGCCCGACGATTCGGCTTATGGATTCGACAACATCTCCGACGCGCTCGGGGTTTCGCCGGCGCTGCAGGAGCGTTACCTCGCCGCCGCGCTGAAGCTGGGCGCACTGGCTGTCGGCGACCCGCACGTCACGGCCGGCAGTGAGACGTGGCGCATCAAACAGGACGTCTCGCAGAACCAGCACCTCGAGGGCATGCCGCTTGGCACTGTCGGCGGCACCCAGGTCCTCTATAACTTTCCGCTGGATGGCGAGTACGTTTTCCAGGCCAAACTCTACCGCACCAACCTCAACATCATGCGCGGGCTTTCGTCGCCCCATCAGATAGAGTTCGCGATCGACGGCCAGCGTATCCGGCTCGCCACATTCGGCGGACCCGAGGATCTCGCATCGCTCTTCGACAAGCCGACCGATACGGGTGATGCGGTCGATGCGCGGCTGAAGGTTCGAGCACCCGTGAAGGCCGGGCCACACGAAGTTACCGTGGCGTTCGTCGAGAGCCCGGGCGTTGTTGCGCCGGACCGTCTTGAGCCTTACATCCGCAGCTCCGTCGATAACTTCGACTGGGCCGGAGTGCCGCATATTCAAACGTTTGCGATCACGGGCCCGTTCAACGCTGCGGGGGCCGGTGACACGCCGAGCCGGCGCCGCATTTTCACCTGCCATCAGGCCACTGACGCGTGCGCCAGGCAAATCGTTTCGACGGTTGCCCGCCGCGGCTGGCGCCAGCCCGTATCGGACAAAGACCTCGCGCGCCTTATGAAGTTCTACCAGTCCGCGGCGCATGTGGGGCCGGTTGGCAATCGGCCTGTGCACGATTCCGATCAATCGCCCTTCGACGCCGGCATCGAAGCCGCCCTGCAGCGAATTCTCGCGAGCCCGAAATTCGTCTTCCGCGTCGAGCACGACCCGGCCGGAGAACCGGCAGTTCACCGCATCAGCGACGTCGAGCTAGCCTCGCGTCTCTCGTTCTTTCTCTGGAGCACAATCCCTGACGACGAGCTCCTGAATCTTGCCGCGCAGTCCAAACTTTCCGATCCCGCCGTTCTCGATCGCCAGGTGCATCGCATGCTGGCCGATCCCAAAGCGGAAGCGATTACCGCCAACTTCGCCGGACAGTGGCTGCACTTGCGCAACATCCCGAATGTTCTTCCCAACTCCGACCTCTTTCCCGACTTCGACGACAACCTGCGCCAGTCGATGCGGCGCGAGACCGAGATGCTGTTCGACAGCGTCGTCCGTGAAGACCGCAACGTGCTCGATCTGCTCACGGCCGATTACACGTTCGTCAACGAGCGCCTCGCGCGCCACTATGGCATTCCCGACATTTACGGCAGCCGTTTTCGCCGTGTCGCAGTCACCGCCGATGCGCGCCGGGGACTGCTTGGGCAAGCCAGCATCCTCGCCGTGACTTCACACGCCGAGCGTACTTCGCCCGTCGTGCGGGGCAAGTTCATTCTCGAAAATATTCTCGGGACGCCGGTACCTCCGCCTCCGCCGGACGTGCCGGTGTTGAAGGAGGCCGCCGAGGGCGAGCATCCGAAAACGATGCGCGAGCAAATGGAAGAGCACCGCGCCAACCCCTCGTGCGCGACCTGCCATAAAGTGATGGACCCGATTGGATTCGCGCTGGAAAACTTCGACGCGGTCGGCACCTGGCGCGCGAAAGACGGCGATAACGCGATCGACGCCTCGGGTCAGCTCGCCGATGGCACGTCAATCAACGGTGTCACCGGCTTGCGCGATGCCATCACGAGCCATCCGGATCTCTTTGCTTCCACACTGGCGGAAAAGCTGCTGACCTACGGGCTCGGGCGCGGACTCGATTATTACGACATGCCGGTGGTCAGGAAGATCGTTCGTGACGCAGCGCGCGACAATTACAAGTTCTCGTCGATCGTTATGGGAATTGTGCGCAGCACGCCGTTCCAGATGCGCGCCTCGCCGCAGGGCGGAGGATAGGGAGCGAGCTTCCCCGGCGAACCATTGCTCGTCGGAAGGGAGACGGTTGTAGTTGACATATCACCGTTCCGCCACCCAATCGGCATAGAATAAAGCCGAGGACTGAGTGCGTGTTCGTATCGAAAAAGAATCTCGACCGTCGCACCATACTGCGGGGTATGGGCGCCGCCATCGGCCTGCCGTTCCTCGACGCCATGATTCCGGCCTTCACTCCGCTTGCCCGGGCCGCGGCTGCGAATCCGAAGACCCGCTTCGGTGTGAGTTACTTTCCCAACGGCCTGATCATGCAGAAGTTCACACCGGCGACCAGGGGCGCGAACTTCGAATTCACGCCGATCCTGAAGCCCTTCGAACCTTATAAGGACAATCTGCTCGTCCTCACCAACCTGACCCGGTCGCATCCCGGCAGCCAGGTCGGGGACCACGCAGTAAGCGCCGCGGGCTTTCTTACGGGCGTCTGGCCCAAACGCACGGAGGGCGAGGACGTCCTCGCCAACACCACCATCGATCAGGTTGTCGCGCAGCACATCGGTCAGGACACGCCCCTGCCGTCCCTCGAGCTGGCGACGGAAGATTTCAGCGGCTACGTCGGCGGCTGCTCGCCCGGATTCAGTTGCGCCTACATGAACACGATTTCGTGGAGCGCGCCCAATACTCCGCTGCCGATGGAAACCAATCCGCGCGTCGCCTTCGAACGCATATTCGGCGAGGCGGGAAGTTCCGGTCAGCGCAGCGCGCGCGTGCGCAAGGAAAACAGTATCCTCGATTCGATCTCCGAAGAGACCAGCGAACTGGAAAGCGGACTGGGGCCGCGCGATCGCGCTCGTCTCGGCGATTACCTCGATAACCTGCGTGAGATCGAGCGCCGCATCCAGCGGGCCGAAGAGCACGGCGTGCAAAACGTGACGCTTGATGCTCCGATCGGCGTGCCCGATTCCTTTGACGAGCACGTCGGCTTGATGTTCGACCTGGTCGCCGCGGCCTGGCAAGCGGACGTCACGCGCGTTTTCACATTCATGATGTCGCGGGAGCTCAGCCAGCGGACGTACCCGCAAATCGGCGTCACCGAGCAGCACCACACCATCTCGCATCACCAGAACAACGCGGAGAAGATGGCAATCTGCGTGCGCATCAATACTTACTACGCGCAGCTCTACGCGAAATTCCTTGCGAAGCTCAAGGCCACGGATGATGGCGACGGATCGCTGCTCGACCACTCGCTGCTGGTCTATGGCGCAGGGATGGGAGATTCGAACGTGCATGCGAGCGATCCGCTGCCGATGGTACTGACAGGCGGCGGAGCAGGGAAGGGTACTCGGCACATCGAAATCGCCAATCGCACGCCCGTGGGAAATCTGTGGAGCACTATCGCCGCGCGCTACGGCACGGAGATCGATCACTTCGGCGACGGTAACGGGCCCATCGATGGCATTTTCAGTTGATCTACCGCGGGCGTTCGTGCCGCCGGCGCAGTTCGTAAAAAAACGCCGGCGGCAAGCCCGCCAGCGCTACATGGAGTCGGCGCTTTTCCTGTTCCTGGCAACTTTGCCGTTGATCGCGGCCGACACTCGCGTGATCGATGCCGTGAAATCCGGTGATCACGAGTCGATCCGCGCGCTCATCCGCAACCATGCCGCTGTCAACATCCCCGAAACGGACGGCACCACCGCCCTCGCATGGGCAGTCCGTAACGACGACCTTACCGCCGTTCAGGCGCTGCTCGCCGCCGGCGCGAATCCCAAAGCCGGGAATCGTTACAGTGTCACCCCGCTCGATCTCGCTGTCACGAACCGCAACGCAGCTATCACCGCGGCGCTCTTGAAAGCCGGCGCCGACCAGTCCGTCGCGAGGCCTGGCGGTGAGACCATTCTGATGACTGCCGCGCGCACAGGCAGTCCCGAGGTTGTTCGCCTGCTGCTGGAACACAGCGGCTCCGATGTGAACGCGCACGAATCCGCGTATGGCGAAACCGCGCTGATGCTTGCAGCCTCCGAAAACCATGCGGCCGCCGCGGCGCTTCTTATCGAGCACGGCGCCGGCGTCAACACCCGCTCCACCGCGTTCCAGTATCCAAAAGACCGCTTCGGACTCGAAGGTGTCATCACCATCCTTCCGCACGGCAACTGGACCCCCTTGATGTATGCCGCCCGGCAGGGTTCCACCGGTGCCGCGCGCGTCCTCGCGGAAAAGGGAGCGGACCTCAACCTCACCGACCCTGACGGAACCAGCGCCCTCATCCTCGCCATCATCAACAGCCATTTCGATACCGCCGCGCTGCTGCTCACCAAAGGCGCCGACCCCAACCTCGCCGATTCCACCGGCATGACGCCGCTTTATGCCGCGGTTGACATGAACACGCTGGGTGAAGTCTACGGGCGCCCCGCGCACCCTGAGCCGCCATCCGATACCAGCGCGCTTGACCTGATGAAGTTGCTGCTGGAACGCCACGCGAACCCCAACGCGAAGTTGAAATCCGCCACCCTCTATCGCGCCCACACGCCCGGTGAGCCGACGCTGGGCGATGGGAGCACACCGTTGATGCGGGCCGCGAAGAACGGCGACGCCGCGGCCATGCGCCTGCTGCTGCATTACGGCGCGGATCCATCGCTCGCACAGCGGAACCACACGACCGCACTCATGATGGCCGCCGGGCTCGGCCGCGGTCTCGGCGTGTTCGCGAAGGATTACGCGACCGAAGCCCAGATGATCGAAGGTCTCAAAGTCCTCCTCGCACAGCACGTCGACGTCAACGCGACTAATGATGCAGGGCAGACCGCGCTCCACTTCGCGGCGTTGAGTTCCGACGCTACGGTGAAGATCCTCGCCGAGAACGGCGCGAGGCTTGACATCAAGGATAAGCAGGGCCGTACACCCCTCGATTTCGCCCTCGGCGCCGGCGGACGCGGACGCGCGGGCGCGCTCCCGGTCCCGCGCCAAGCGACCGCCGCGCTATTGCGGCAACTGGCCGCCCGGTAGACGGTTCGATTCGTTGTCGAGAGCCTTCCTCATTACTTCTTCCAACTCGACATTGTCCGTGCGAAGGCTTCTCCGGGAAGCTTCGATCATCTTCTCGCCGCGTCTTCGCCTCACTTGCTGGTCAAATGCGACGCGTCCTTCTCGTTCTCGTTGCAGATGAATTCGATCAGATCCGAGTTGAGCAGGATCCTCTGTTTCACCGTCACCGTAAACGGCTTCGTATACGCCTTCGGGTCTTCGATCGTAATCTCGATATTCAAATGCCCGTAATCCACGCGTGTGAATCGCTCGGTCATCTTGCCCGTCGACGTCAGCGGACTGCCCTCCACGTCCAGCCACACGTCATCGCGAAAGCCACTTGTTTCGACGACGAGCGTGTCGCCGTCCCAGTGGCCGATGGAATACCCGTACCACCACGGCTGCGGATCCGTCGGTAACTTCCGGCCGTCGGTAAAGATCTGCCGCACGCCGCTCTGCGCCTCGTAGAGAATCACCGTCACTGCCGGCGTCTGGATAATCTTGCGCGGCTGCGGATGCTGGTGCAACTGCATCAGCCCGATCGGCAGACAGTGGGCGTCGGGATTGTCTTTGTTGTTTTCCGCGGCGCGGCTCTTGCGCAGAGCGAGTGCCCACGGCGTGAGCGGCAATCCATCTTTCGTCAGGCTGCCGATGTTGAAGAACGGGCTGGCATTGGGGCCGGCGGGCGCGGGTCCGAGCCCGAGGGAAGAGTCCGGGGGACGGCGCGCAGGCGCGGGCGCATTGGCGGGCCGGTCGCGAAAGTACTCCCAAATACCTGTCAGATCCGGATGTCCGTCGGCAGCTTTGGGAACGGCCCCAGTCAGATTCGGCTTCCCATCCGGCAATTTCGGTACCCCAGGCGTCGGATAGTTAGACCACTGGGCGAAGGCAGTCAGTTGAGCCGCGAGAGCGCCGGCCAAAGTTAACGTTGCGAGTCGCATTTGATTTGCCAGTTTAACCCAATCATCACGAGTCGCGGTACAAACCGCACATACTTCGTGCGCGGATCCCGATTAACATGAGGACGAGATGCGTATCCGGCTCGCCGTTCCGGTCTGCTGTATCGCGGCAATCGTTCTTTCTTACTCCCCCGCCCAGACTCCGTCTGCCAGCCAAACCGAAGTTGTCACGATCGACTCCACGGCGCCATCGCACCCGTTCCCGCACTTCTGGGAAGAAATGTTCGGATCCGGCCGCGCTATCCTTTCGCTCCGGGATGACTACCGCCGCGATCTTCGCGCGGTCAAAGCGATCACAGGATTCGAGTACGTGCGCTTCCACGCCATCTTCCACGACGAAGTGGGCCTGTACAGTCCATCGGGGTTGAACTTCACCTACGTCGACCAGATCTACGACGGGCTGCTCGCCAACAACGTCCGTCCCTTCGTTGAGCTCAGTTTCATGCCGAAGGATCTCGCCGCGAACCTCATGCCGCACGCCTTCTGGTACAAGCCATATCCATCGCCGCCGAAAGATCCGGCGCTTTGGGCGGGAATGATCGATGCTTTTGTGCGCCACCTGCTCGCGCGCTACGGCGCCGCCGAAGTCGAGCGATGGTATTTCGAAGTCTGGAACGAGCCCAACATCGATTTCTGGACGGGTAAGCCCGCCGAAGAAACTTACTATGCTCTCTACGACCTGACCGCTCGCACCATCAAAGCGGCCGACCCGCGTCTTCGCGTCGGTGGACCTGCCACCGCTCAGGCCGCCTGGGTCGACCGCTTCATCGCCCACTGCACGCAAGCGCATGTGCCGTTCGATTTCGTCTCCACCCATATCTACGGGAACGAAAGCCCGAAAGATGTATTTGGAATCGACGGGCCTGTCGATTTCAAACATATGGTCCCGCGTGCTCTCACAAAAGTGCACGATCAGGTCGCGCGCTCCCGGGCGCCCGCGACACCGATATTCATCTCGGAGTTCAACGCCGCCTTCCTGAATCGCGTCGACATCGAGGACAGCGCCTTCATGGGCCCATGGCTCGCAGAGACGATTCGCGCCACTGACAGCCTCGTCGCGATGATGTCTTACTGGACCTTTTCCGATGTCTTCGAGGAACAAGGCGTCGTCAAGACTCCTTTTTACGGAGGCTTCGGACTCATCGCGCAGCGCAATATTCCCAAAGCGTCATTTCATGTTTTCGAGCTTCTTCACCAATTGGGCACGCAGCGCCTCGATTTGCCGGCGGAGGACTCGCTGCTGACCCGCGAGGGAGATGGTACGCTCGTGCTCGCAATCTGGAATTACGCGGATCCCGGCCAACCCGGCGCGGCGAAAACAATCAAGCTCCGCGCCAGAGCCAGAAAATATCGCATCCAGTTCGTGGATTCCACGCATGGCTCCGCTCTTGAAGCCTGGAATCGCATGGGGAAGCCGGACTCCCCCACCCGTAGCCAGGTCGCGCAACTCATTGCCGCTTCCCAACTCGACCCGCCGAAGGAACATAATCTCGCCGATGCGATCTCACTCGCCCCAAACGAGCTCGCTGTCATCCACCTCAAGCCCTGACGATAACGCCCGCTGCCTGAACAGCGCTTTCGGAAATTTGGTCCAGTATCGCTCGAGCTTCGAGAGGTGGGATGAATCCCAGCCCGGGCAAGGAGAGTTTGCACAAGAAATGCTGTGGCACAACCTTCAGCCTGTGGTTCCAGGCCTCAGCCACAGGTTAAAGCCGTGCCAGCATCGTACAGACTCGCGCATAACGGCACACTAAACCGCTCTTTCGGCCGCTTTCTCAACCGGCCCCGCCGCAATCAGGAAATCCGGAAATGCCGGGGGCTCCTTCTCGAAGTAGGTCTTGTAACGGCGAACGAAAGAAGGCGGAGGCGATACGCATGAGGGGTCGATAAGGCCGGTCAGGATTCCATTCGCGAAATACATGTCGACCTCGCGCTTGTCCTTCGTCAGGATCTTGCCGCGATGCTCGCACTCGAAGAAGTCCTTCACTCGTGAGTATGTTCGTTCGGAAAGATTGACGCGGTTGCGCGCGCCCGAGGATTCCATGCGCGAACTGAAGTTCACCGAATCGCCCCAGATGTCGAACGCGAATTTATCGATCCCGACGACGCCCGCCACAACCGGACCGGTGTGAATCCCGACGCGAATACCCCAGTTTTGATTGCCGCTCGACGCGCTGCGTTCTTCCACCGCGTGGATCATCTCGAATGCCGCCATCACCATGTCGACCGGGTGCGCGGGATTGCGCACGGGCAGACCCGTAATGCACATGTAGGAATCGCCGATGGTCTTGAGCTTTTCGAGCCCGTAGCGCCGCGAAATGTGATCGAAGGCCGTGAAGTAATCGTGGAGCATGCGGACGAGGTCCTCGGCGGCCATCTTTTCCGTGGAAAGCGTGAAGCCCACGAAATCGGTGAACATGATGGTCACGTCTTCGAAGTAACGCGGGTCGACGGTGCCCTTTTCGCGCAGCTCCTTTGCGGCGCGCGCCGGCAGGATATTGAGCAGCAGGGTTTCGGCGTGCTGCTTCTCCTTTTCCACCTCGGCCTGGCGCTGCTTGAGCTGTCCGCTGGCGACGGAAAGCTTCGCGGCCATGTCGTTGAATGCGCCCGCCAGCTCGCCGAGCTCGTCCCTGGCCGGGATATCGATCCGGAAGTCGAGATTGACGCGCCCGACCTGTTCTGCGCCGGTTTTGAGCTTGTTCAAGCCATTGACCAGGTAACGAAGCACCAGCCAGCCGACCAGCATCGCGATGATGGTGGATATCGCGAATATTCCAAGGTTGGTCCGCTGGCTCATTTCGGCCTCGTTAAAGAAGCGGCGCGCGACGGACTCGGCGCGTGCACGGTCGTCAGCCTCGAGCGAGGGCAGAATCTGCTGGATCACCTGCTGGCTCAGCGGATCGCCGTGTAACGCGAGCTCCTTGATGGCGGTGGACATATTGACGCCGAAGTTCTGGTAAAAGATCAACCACGACGAATTGAGCTGATCGAAGAGCACGCGCAAAGCGGAAATCCGCGGGCGCATGTCGGTGTCTGCCAGTTGCTCCAGCTGACGAATTTGATCGGCGATTTTCGCAAGCTGCGCCTTGAACTGGCTGACGTCGGAAGGGCTCGCGCCGCCTCCTGTGGCGCCGGACATTGCCTGGCTGAGCAGGGCGATTTGTTTCTGCGAACTTGTGAGTTCCTGCTGCACATCTGAAAAGAGCAACTGGCGGCTGGTCGCGCGTTTCAGGCTGTCGGCGGAAATGCTCTGGCGGTGGCTGTTCCAGAAGTAGATGACAAGATTAGCGACAAAGAAAAATATGATGACGAGGAACGAGAGATTGATACGGCGTCGAATCGTCATCGGGCGTACTCTCGAAGCTAACACAGGGAAGCCAATCATTGGCGAAGCGGTTGGGAATGCTTTCTTCAGCGCGCCAGAAAAATTTGTGAACCATCGCCGCGATGGCACGTATTGCCCTTTGTGGCGCGAGCCATCATCTCCCATATCTGTAGTTTTAATTTGATGACAAATAATTACGAACGACCGGCGAGCAAGGGTGCGGCTTTGTTCGTCTAACTCTCAAAACATGAAGGTGCGCGCCATTCTTCCGCTGCTTTTTCTCGTTAT
>DATAZF010000108.1:0-1618 GCA_036272235.1 Bryobacteraceae bacterium
AAGCTTGACGCGAAGGGCGTAACGAATTATCAGCTGGCCATCGTGGCGGCTGCGGACGTCAAAGAGGATAGCGTCGTCGGGAGCTGTGAAGGCGGGACGAAAAAGATCACTTACACAAAGGGCAGCAAACCGGACGCGGCATCTGCAGCGAAGCCTGCCAATCCACCGGCGACTCGGTGATCGCCGGGCGGCCGGCGGATTGAGCCCGGAGTCCGTACCGCATAAAGCGCAGGAGGTTCCCGAGGCCTTGCGCTTCAGCCTCAAACTGAAGATCATCCCATGCTGCGGGTTTGCGACCAAAGCAGTGGCTTCCGACCCGAGCAGAAAACCAATCAGTTGCCGGAGGGCCTCTCCACGGAATCAATGACGAGAATATCCCCCGGCCCTTTGGCCGGCGAAAGCTTTAAGCCGAGTTGTTCCTGTAAGGCGGTAAAAATTGAGGGGGCCGGACGAATCCGAAGCCGCTGCAGGATCACCACGCGAGTTAGTTAGTGCCGCGGGATATCGGCGACGACGTATCATCCGGCGTGTATTCCAGGTGAAAAACGAACCCTACAACAGCTTCATCCAACAGATGTGTGGTGTCGCTCGCACATGTGGGCGCAACAGGCGCGTATAGAAAATCGGTGCGGCGAGCGTTGTGAACCAATCGGCCGAGGATAATCTCAGGCACTGTCGGATGGTCGATCCGTTCGTGCCAGCGGGTCACCTGCCACTGCGACGTGAAAATCAGGGAGCCGATCCAGGCAGAAAAACCGGTATAGAAACAGGCAGCCGAGAATCGCGGGAACCCACACCCCGACGTGATCCGCGAGTTGATCAGAGGGTGTCCCGCCGCCAGCTATCCATGCGGGGGCCCCGATCAGCTGATCGGACCGCTCACGATGTCGCCTCGAACAGCAGAAGATCCAGACTGAACGTCAAACGCATCGCGCGCGCCGGCTCCGTTCGCATGGGCCGGTAGATCGAATGCAGCACGTCCTCAACCGCCGCAGCATCGAGATCGGCACTTGTGGTGACCCGGCGCTGCTCGATGAGACGGAAGCCGGCTCCGAATTCGTGGACTGTACGGCTTACGCGGTCCCGGCCCTGGCCGCGCAACTCGACCAGGTCCTCGGGCGATGGAAGCGCCACCAGCAGGCGTCCGCCGTCCATCAGAACGCGCCGGAACTCGGGCGCATTCATCCGCGCCGTGATCGAGAGGACGATCGAGAACGAGCGCGCGGCATAAGGCACAAAGCGGTCCGCATTTCCCACGATCCACTCGCATTCGGGATAGCGGCGGGCAGCGGCTTCGATGGCCGGGAGCGATATGTCGAGGCCGTGCGCATCGCAACCGGTTTCCTGTGCGAGGCTTCCCGCATAGTAGCCGTCGCCGCATCCGGCGTCGAGAACGATGTCGTTTTGCGTTGGGGCCGTGAGCGCCGCGATGGTCCGGAGAAACGGCGCGGCTACGCCGCGATCGTGCAGCCGCCCCCTCGCTGCCGCCGCCAACGCGGTGTCGCCGGGGTTTCTGGACCGCCGGTCCTGCGGCTGCAAAAGATTGATATATCCGCGCCGCGCGATGTCGAATGAGTGTCCCTGCGCGCAAAACAGGCGCTTCTCCTCGCGGACAAGC
>DATAZF010000109.1:0-9958 GCA_036272235.1 Bryobacteraceae bacterium
TCCCCACACATACTCCCCGTAATGCTGGAAACGTCGCGGGTTCTCGATGCCGTATTGCCGATGAATATAGGTCGCTCGCCGGCTGTTCTCGAAGTAATCGAAGCCCAAGCCGCGGTTCAGATCGTCCTGAACGCCGCGCAGGTCAATCCATATCTGTGAGAGCTGGTGGATGAAAAGCGGCCCGGCATAAACGTATTCGAGATCGTATGCCTTCCTGACCTCGAACGACGCTGCCCATTGGCAGTAGCCGTCGGGCGCTACCGGATAACGCGGCGCCGCGGCGGCGAGCACATAGAGAATTAGTGCCTCGCTGTAGCCGGACTCCCACCGGTCGGGAAGAAATTCGCATTCCGGCTTCCAGCCGTGTCTGATGGTTGCCGCGCCGTCCTGCGCCCATTGCCAGTCGACGCGCGCGTAGAGCGCGTCCGCCAGTTGCCGAATTTCCCGCTCGCGCACCGTATCGTGGGTAAACCACGCGGAGGCGCTCAGTATCCCGGCCATCAGCATTGCCGTATCGATTGTCGAAAGTTCGCAATTCTGCGCCCTCCGCCCGGTCTTCATGTCGAGAAAGTGGTAGTAGAACCCCTTGTAACCGGTGGAATCGGGTTCTGGTCCCTGCACGCTGGAGTAAAAGAATCGCAGAATCGTGAGGACTCTGGTCACGGCAGCCCGGCGCGACAATACACCGTGCCCGACTGCCACGATGTAGATACTGAGCGCGAGTCCGGTCGCCGCGATACTGGCCGGCGATCCTGGCTGGTTGCGGTCTGCAACCAGGCCATTCTCCAGGTTGCATTCCTTCAGAAAGTAGTCAAAGCTCACGCGCTGCAGTCGATCGAGCATTTCGGCGTCGCTCGCCGGCGGTTTGCGATCGGATCCGCGCGTTCGTGATTTTACCTGCGTATCGGGCCTCTCTCGACGAAAACTCTACGCAAACTCGAACGTGATTGCCGCCAGACTTTGCGGCGGTAACGACGCTGAAAAATGTACCGCGCCCGCCTCGCGCTTCCAGGGAATATCTTCTTTGCCGACCCGCGAAGCGATCTCCAGCCGGCGGACCTGCAAGGGCGAAAGATATTCAGGCTTTCCCATTTCCTCCCACTCCCGGCGGGGGTTGGCGTGATCCTCCTCGATCCGCTCGATCCATGATCGGCGCGGCAGAGGGGCCGCATTGAGGCTCACTTCCACCATTTCGGTTTGAATCGCATGCCGCGGCATCGCAAGGTTGGTCATGAGGATCGTCGCGGCGTGGTCTTTCTTCACCACCCAAACATCAACGGTGGAGTGGCGGCCTTCCACGTCGAGCCGATTTTCGCCCAGGTGGTGCAGCAACTGAAAGGCACGGTAGACGGGCTTTGGCACACCGTAAAGATTGAGAAGCCCGAAGCCGCCGTGGAATGGCACGGAAGGAAAGTAATTCTCCTCGAAAATATCGCTGAATGTCCAAAAGCTGTAGCCCTGGGCCAGACTCTGCGCATCCATGATGATTCTCGTGGCTAAAGCCGCCGCAAAAGGTTCGTCATGTAAAGGGTCGCGCGGGTTTGAAGAACAATTCCATTCGGTGTAATACAACGGCAGATCGCGGGCCTCGCGGCGCACGCCCGCCGTCTTTTTGTTCATTGCCTCGCGTTGGAAGTGCTGCAGCTGCGTGACCGTGTCGGTGCTCGTTTTGCCGAAGGCGTCTGTCGGGTAGTGGTGGGTGGTAACGAAATCCACCGGCACGTGGTGGCGATGGCAGTAATCGAGAAACGGCGTGATCCATTTGTTGTCGGCTGTGGCGGGCCCACCCACGGGCAGGGCCGCATCCACGCGCTTCAGGGCGAGGGCGGTTTCGCGATAGAGGCGGAAATAATCCTGCTGGCTGCCTTTCCAGAAGCTGCTGAGATTCGGTTCGTTCCACACTTCGAAGAACCACTGCCGGACTTCAGCGGCGCCGTATCGCTCGATCCAGTGGCCGGCGAGCTTACGGATCAGCGTTCCCCACCGCCGGTAGTCGGCCGGCTGCGTCACATTGGCGCGGTAACGAAAGACCGTCTGCGTCCCGGACGCCAGCGCCTCGGGCATGAATGAGAGCTCGACGAAAGGCCGCATTCCAATCGAGAGAAGGAAATCCATGATCCGGTCGGCGTTGAAGAACGAATAGATGAGCTTGTTCTCCTCGCTGACAAGCGTCCCCATGGAATCGGAGAGCAGAGCATGGAAGCGTACGTGGCGGAAACCGAGTTCCCTGTGGCAGCGGAGCAATTGCTTCTGCCAGTCGGCGCGCAACGCCAGTGTGGCATTGCCGCTTCCCACCGTGTGCTCCCAGAAGTGATCGAAGACTTTGGCCTGTTGCAGGAAATTGCATTTGAAGGAAGGCATGTGGCGCCGTTACCGGCGTACTTGTGATCTTGCAACCGCATTGCCACCGGCTCCCGCGGACGCGTCGCCCCGCAAGTGTGTCGTGACACGAGATGTTTGATTCACCACATCAGCCATGCGCATGACGACTTCGGTGTGAGAAGTGGCCATGACCGTGCTTGAAACCTCGCGGGAAATCACGCGGAAATCAATGGAAGCGGAAACCGAATCGGCAATAAGCGCCGATCTGTCGCTGGCGGCGGTGACAGCCATGGACGTGTCGGCTTATACGGTCCCCACCGAAACGCCGGAAACCGACGGAACCCTCAAATGGAACGAGACGACCCTGGTGATGGTTCGTCTGGCCGCCGCCGGGCACTCGGGATTCGGATATTCTTTCGCGAATCTCGCTACCGCGCATCTGATCGACGACCACCTGAAGCGCGAGATTCTCTGCAGCGGGCTCGATATCCCGGCGCTCTGGATGCGTATGTTCCGCGCCGTGCGCAATCTCGGCAGCTCCGGCGTATGCTCAATGGCGATCTCGGCGGTCGATAACGCGCTGTGGGATCTCAAAGCGCGTCTCCTCGATATCGCCGTAGCCGATTTGCTCGGGCGCGCGCACCGCGACATCGCCGCTTACGGCAGCGGCGGCTTCACGTCATACGGCGAAGTCGACCTCCAGCGCCAACTCGCGGGATGGCTCGAGCAGGGAATGAACAGCGTGAAGATGAAAGTCGGGAGCAATCCGGCGAGCGATTTGGCAAGAGTTGGGGCCGCGCGCGCGGCGATCGGGCCGGACGCCGCGCTGTTCGTGGACGCCAACGGCGCATATGGACGCAAGGAGGCGCTCGCGAAGGCGCTCGCGTTTGCCGATCTGGGCGTCACATGGTTCGAAGAGCCGGTGACGTCCGACGATCTGGAAGGCCTGCGGCTGATACGCGACCGCGCACCGGCCGGAATGCGCATCGCCGCGGGCGAATACGGTTACGACAGCATTTACTTCCGGCGCATGCTCGAAGCCGGCGCCGTCGATGTGCTTCAGGCGGATGCGACACGCTGCGCAGGCGTTACCGGCTTCATCGCGGCCGGACATCTCTCCGCTGCGTTCTCGGTTCCCTATTCGGCGCACACCGCGCCTTCGCTCCACGCGCACGCCGCTTGTGCTCTGCCGGGCGCGATCAACGTCGAGTACTTCTTCGACCACTACCGGATTGAGCAGATGTTCTTCGATGGCGCTCTCGTGCCTCGTAAAGGGCGTCTGCAGCCGGACGCGTCGCGCCCGGGCTTTGGGCTGGAGTGCAAAGCCGCCGATATGGAGAAATTCAAGGTCTATGGAAACTCTGCTGCATGAATCGCAAATCGCATGGGCGCGTCCGCCGAACTATCAAGCGGTCTATCAGGATGGAGAGGCGCGGGAACTGGAAAATGAGCTTCGCCGCTCCCTCGAAGGCGAAGTGCGGTTCGACAGCGGCAGTCTGGCCCTCTACGCCACCGACGCCTCCAACTACCGCCAGGTCCCCATCGGCGTGGTCGTGCCGAAAACAATCGAGGATGTTCTCGCGGCGATGGAGTTGTGCCGCCGCCGTGACGCGCCCGTGCTGGCGCGCGGCGGCGGCACCAGCCTTGCGGGACAGTGCTGCAACGTCGCGGTCGTCTTCGATTTCAGCAAATATCTGAATAAACTCATTGACCTCGATCCGCAGGCAAAGACTGCGCGGGTGCAACCTGGTATCGTGCTCGACTGGCTGCGCGGCGAGGCGGAGCGCCATCAACTGACCTTCGGGCCCGACCCTGCGACCCACAACCACAACACGCTCGGAGGCATGATTGGCAACAACTCCTGCGGCACGCACTCGGTGATGGCGGGCAAAACGGAAGAGAATGTCATCGAGCTCGAAGTTCTGACTTACGACGGTCTGCGCATTCGCGTGGGCGAAACACCGCGCGAACAGCAGGATCTGATCATTTCCGCGGGCGGCCGGCGCGGCGAGATCTATGCCGGATTGAAAAACCTCGCAGCTCGCTACGGCGATGAGATTCGGCGGCGCTATCCCAACATTCCGCGGCGCGTCTCCGGCTACAACCTGCCGGATCTTCTTCCCGAAAACGGTTTCAATGTCGCGCGCGCGCTCGTGGGCACGGAATCGACGTGCGCGCTCACGCTCGAGGCAACCGTGAAACTTGTCTGGAGTCCTCCCGGCCGAACGCTCGTGGTGCTGGGTTATCCGGACATTTACAAGGCTGGCGATCATGTCCCAGAAATTCTGGAATTCCGGCCGATCGCGTGCGAAGCCATCGACGCGCTGCTCGTCGAAAACATGAAGATCAAGGGTCTGCATCCCCGCGACCTCAAGCTCTTGCCCGATGGCCGCGGCTGGCTGCTGGTCGAATTCGGCGGCGAAGACAGAAAGGATTCCGACAACCAGGCCCGCCGCCTGATGGACAGCTTGAAGAAGCATGATGACGCACCCGCCATGAAACTGTTCGACGATTCCGGCGAGGAAAAGCTGGTGTGGGATATCCGCGAATCGGGCCTCGGCGCGACCGCATGGGTGCCGGGCGAGCCTGTCACGTGGGAAGGATGGGAGGATTCGGCGGTCGCTCCGGAAAAACTCGGAGGTTATCTGCGCGAGCTGTGCGAGCTCTATGAAAAGCACGGCTACGAAGGGGCGCTTTATGGCCATTTTGGCCAGGGTTGCGTACATACGCGAATCACGTTCGACCTGCTGACTGCGGCGGGCATCGCGAACTACCGCTCATTTATGGACGACGCGACATCGCTCGTCGTCAAATACGGCGGCTCGCTCTCCGGCGAGCACGGTGACGGTCAATCGAAAGCTGAGTTCCTGCCAAAAATGTACGGCGCGGAAATCTGCGAAGCATTTCGCGAGTTCAAGTCCCTCTGGGATCCGCGCGGCAAGATGAATCCCGGCAAAATCGTCGATCCTTATTCAATCACGGAAAATCTGCGGCTCGGTCCGCACTTTGCGCCGGTGGAACCCGCGACCTACTTCCATTTCGCAGACGACAAGAACAGCTTTACGCATGCGGCGATGCGCTGTGTCGGGATCGGTGAGTGCAGACGGCAGGAGAAGGGCACGATGTGTCCGAGCTATCGGGCCACGATGGAGGAAAAACACTCCACGCGCGGCCGCGCACATCTGCTGTTCGAGATGATGCACGGCGGCGTTATCCGCGACGGTTGGAAGAGCGAGGAGGTTTTCGACGCTCTCGACCTTTGTCTTTCCTGCAAGGGATGCAAGAGCGATTGCCCTGTCAATGTGGATATGGCGACTTACAAGGCCGAGTTCCTCGCCCATTATTACGAGGGGCGGCTGCGGCCGCGTCACGCCTGGGCGATGGGCTGGATTCATCGGTGGGCGCGTCTCGCCTCGCATTTTCCCGAGCTCGCCAATGCCGTCGGGAAGATTCCTCTGACGAAACACCTCGCGGGACTTTCGCAACATCGCGCTTTACCGGAGTTTGCGCCGGTCACTTTTAAAGACTGGTTCCAGCAGAGGAACGTCCGCAATCAAGGCAAACCCGAAGTGGTGCTCTGGGCCGACACATTTAACAATTACTTTCATCCCGAAGTGGCGGCAGCCGGGGTCGAAGTTCTGGAGGATGCCGGATATCGCGTGATCGTTCCAGCGGGCGACTTGTGCTGTGGGCGCCCGCTTTACGACTACGGGTTCCTGAAACAGGCCGATGCACTCCTGGGTAAGGTTCTGCGGCGGATGAAAGGTCCGATCGAGGCAGGTCTGCCCGTAGTCGCGCTGGAGCCGAGCTGCCTCGCAGTATTTCGCGATGAGATGCCCGGCCTGCGGCCTCACGATCAGGATGCGAAACGCCTGCAGGGACAGATTTTCACGCTGGCGGAATTTCTCTCGCGTCGCGACTACCGGCCGCCGGTTGTGCATCGGGATATTCTCGTCCACGGCCACTGTCATCAGAAGGCGGTCATCGGTCTCGGAGCGGAGAAGAAGCTCTTCGAGGCGATGGGCGCAAAGGCTCAGATCGTGGATGACGGCTGCTGCGGAATGGCGGGCAGTTTTGGCTTCGAAGAGCACAAATACGACACTTCGATGAAAGTTTATGAGCATCAGCTCGGACAGCGGCTGCGCGAGCTGCCGGCCGAAACCCTGGTACTCGCGGACGGCTTCAGTTGCCGGACGCAGATCGATCAGGCGACCGGCCGGCGGCCGCTTCATCTGGCGCAGCTTCTGCATATGGCCCGAAATGGCGATATCGAGGCCATTGGAAATCCGCCTGCTCTGCCGGAGTACGAGGCAAAAAAAGCGGAGCGGCCAGAACTCCCTTATCGCCTGCTGGCGGTGGCGGGACTCGGCATTGCGCTTGCGGCGTGGCGCTTGACCCGGCGGTTTTCAAGATGAAAAGCAAAAAGCTGGCAAGCGCGACCATCCTGATCTTCGAAACCGGCGAGGAGTTCATCTCCATCCTGACGCAATTCGCGAAGGAACACGGGATTTCATCCGGACATTTCACGGGCATCGGAGCATTCAGCGAAGCCTCTATCGGCTATTTCGACTGGGGGAAGAGAGACTATCTGCGCAACGAAGTAAAAGAACAGGTCGAGGTGGTCTCGCTGATTGGGGATATTGCGCTTGATAAGGGGAGCCCGAAGGTGCATGGGCACATTGTTGTGGGCCGGCGCGATGGTTCGGCCCTGGCGGGCCATCTGATGAGTGGCCGCGTCCGGCCCACGCTGGAGCTCGTGCTGGAGGATTCGGGAAGACTGCAACGAAGGTTCGATTCGGAAAGCGGCCTTGCTTTGATCGATCTCGAAGCGAACGGGTCGAGTGGAGGCGAAACAGAACGATGAAAAAATCGGACAAGCCCCGTGTAGTCGTCGTGACGGGAGCTTCGGCAGGCGTTGGCCGGGCGACCGTACGGGCGTTCGCGGCTGAGGGTGCACACGTGGCGGCAATCGCCCGCGATACGGAAGGATTGCACGCCGCCGCCCGCGAAGTGGACGAATCAGGTGGAAGAGGTCTGGCGGTGCCGGTCGATGTGGCGGACGCCGGCCAGATGGAAGCCGCCGCCGCCCGCATTGAATCCGAACTCGGGCCGATTGACGTCTGGGTAAACAACGCGATGGTCACGATCTTCGCGCGCGTGATCGACACCACGCCAGGCGAATTCAAGCGCGCCACGGAAGTCACCTATCTCGGCACCGTCTACGGCACGATGGCGGCGTTGCGCCGCATGCAGCCGCGCAATTCCGGCAGCATCATCCAGGTCGGTTCCGCGCTCGCCTACCGGTCGATTCCATTGCAGGCCGCCTACTGCGGCGCCAAACATGCCATTGCCGGCTTTACGGATTCGCTTCGTACCGAGCTGATTCACGAGCAGAGCCGGATCCGGCTCACAATGGTGCAGCTTCCAGCCATGAATACGCCGCAATTCACGTGGTGCCGTTCGAAGATGCCGCGGCATCCTCAGCCTGTGCCGCCGATCTTCCAGCCCGAAGTGGCCGCCGAGCGAATCGTCTGGGCATCCCGCCACAACCGGCGCGAAGTGTTCGTCGGCGCGCCGACCGTGATTGCGATCGAAACCAATAAGGTCGCGCCGGCGCTCGCCGACCTCTATCTGGGGAAAACGGGCTTCGATTCGCAGCAGACGGAGGAAGCCCTCTCCCCGGCTCGCCCGGACAATCTGTTCGAGCCACTGCCGGGAGACTTCGGCGCCCATGGCGTATTCGATGCGCAAGCGCACAATGCCGCGGCCACAACCTGGCTCGCAAACCACAAGGGTGTCGCAGCTGCCGGCGCGGCCGCGCTGGGAATTGTCACATACGCAATGAAGAAGAAAGCGTCTTAAAGAAGCGGAAGGAGAATCACAATGGCCAAAACGACCGCGGAACTGCTTGTCGAGAGACTCATCGACTGGGGCGTCGAAGTAGTCTTCGGACTTCCGGGCGATGGAATCAATGGCGTCTTCGAAGCCCTGCGTACGAATCAGGAGAAAATCCGCTTCGTTCAGGTACGCCACGAGGAAGCCGCTGCATTCGCCGCGTGCGGGTACGCCAAATATACAGGCAGGCTGGGCGTCTGCGTCACAACCTCCGGACCTGGCGGAATTCACCTTCTGAACGGTCTCTACGACGCGAAATGCGACGGCCAACCGGTGCTCGCCATCACCGGACATACGTTTCACGATCTGATCGGCACCCACTACCAGCAGGATGTCGATCTCGACAAGCTCTTCATGGATGTGGCGGCTTACAATCAGCGCGTCACGGGTCCCGACCACGTGGTGAATGCGCTCGACGAAGCGATCAAGACGGCGCTCAGCTATCACACCGTCGCGCACATCACGATTCCGAAAGACGTGCAGGACTGGAAGTCCGAGAGTAAGCGATCCGCCGCGAACATTCCGCAACACAGTGCGGATCTCTTTGCCGCCGCGCTGCCCGCTCCGCCACAGGAGCTTCTGAGCCGGGCGGCTTCCCTGATCAACGATGGCTCAAAAGTTGCCATCCTCGCCGGGCGCGGCTGTCTCCATGCAGGCAGTGAAATTTCCGAGCTGGCCCGGCTGGTGGAAGGGCCGATCATAAAGGCCCTGCTGGGCAAGGCCGTGGTGCCCGACCGCGATCCGTATACGACCGGCGGCATAGGGCTGCTGGGTACGGCACCCTCTCAGGACGCCATGCAGGAATGCGACACGCTCATCGTCGCCGGGTCCAGCTTTCCTTATCTGGAGTTCTACCCAAAGCCCGGGAAGGCCCGCGCGATTCAGATCGACGTCAGTCCAGTGAGAATCGGGTTACGTTATCCCGCCGAGGTGGGATTGGTGGGCGACTGCGGAACGGTATTGCGCGCCCTGCTGCCGCTGATCCACAAAAAGAGTGATCGCTCGTTCATCGAAACGTGCCAGAAGCGCATGGAAACCTGGAACAAGATGCTTGCCGATCAGGGCCAAAGCACGGATTCGCCGATGAAACCGCAGGCAGTAACGTATCACCTGAACCAGCTTCTTGAACCGGATGCGATTATATCGGCGGACAGCGGAACCATCGCAACCTGGGCGGCCCGCTATATCGAGATTCGCGACCGAATGCAATTCTCGCTGTCAGGATCGCTTGCGACCATGGCGAACGGCCTTCCCTACAGTATCGGCGCGGCCGTCGCCTATCCAAACCGGCAGGTGATTTGTATTGTCGGAGACGGCGGCCTGACGATGCTGATGGGGGAGATCGCTACGCTCGTCAAGTACCACCTGAACGTCAAGGTGATCGTCATCAAGAACAACGCGCTGGGTCAGATCAAGTGGGAGCAGATCGTCTTCGAGGGAAATCCGGAATTCGGGGTCGAGCTCCAGCCGATCGATTTTGCAGGGGTTGCAATGAACTGCGGCGCCGCGGGGTTCACGATTGAACGGGCGGAAGACGCGGCGGAAATACTGCGCCAGGCGCTTTCACACGACGGGCCGGCTGTGGTTCAGGCGGTAGTCGATCCAAACGAGCCGCCGATGCCGGGTAACGTCAGCACCGATCAGTTTCTGAAGTTCAGCGAAGCGCTTCTGCGAGGCCAGAAGGATGGCTGGGCGATCCTGAAAACCGTATTGAAAGATCGCATCCGCGAGGTAGTGTGAG
>DATAZF010000110.1:0-9037 GCA_036272235.1 Bryobacteraceae bacterium
GAGATCCTTCAAATAGTTGTATGATGATCGCAACTCCGAAGGAGAACATCATGGTCGAGCAGATAAGCCGCAGAGACAGTCTGAAGAGAGGACTGGCGGCCGCCAGTCTGCTTTCGCTGATTCCGCAGTGGACCATACCCGGGCTGGCGCAGGACGAAGTGGACGTTCCCTTCACGGATCTTCCGAAGAATTTCAATCCGGGGGCGAATCCGAACGCACCGACCAGACAGCTCGATATCCGAAAGATCGACGGCATGCTGACGCCGAAAGATCAGTTCTTCACGACGCAGCATTTCATGAAACCGGAGATTGACGGCGAGGCGCATCGGCTGAAGTTCACGGGCATGGTCACGAAGCCGGTGGAGTTTTCAGTCGCCGAACTGAAGGCCATGAAGCCCGCGGTGGAACTGGTCAATGGCTTCGAGTGTTCGGGCAACAGCGCGCGGTCGGTGGAAGGTTTGTCATCGTGCGGTAAGTTCACCGGGGTCCGGCTGAGCACGCTGCTAAAGCGTGTAGGGGTGCGTCCGAAGGCGCGGGAAGTGGTCTTCTTCGGGGCGGATCGCGGTCCGCTGGATATCGCGTTCCGCCAGCAGACTTACAAACTGACGCAGCAATTCGGCCGAAGCGTAACGCTCGAAAACGCCATGAAGCCGGAGCCGTTCGTCGCCTGGGCCATGAACGGTGAGCCGCTTACCCTGAATCAGGGATTCCCGTTGCGCCTCATCATGCCTGGCTGGTATGGAGTGGCGAACGTGAAATGGCTGTCGGAAGTGCATCTGCAGGAAGACCGGTACCTCGGGAATTTTCAGGCGCGCTGGTACCGGACGCTGCGTGGCGAAGGCGGGACGGGCGCGGAGGACGATCCGCAAACGCAATGGGTCGAGACTGAGGTCACGCGGATGCACCTGAAATCCGCCATCGCGCGGGTGCGGAAGAAGGGCGATGCGTATCAGGTTTTCGGCTTCGTGCTGAATGACGGATCGCCGCTGAAATCCGTGGAAGTTCAGGTGGACGACGGATCGTGGCAGAAGGCAACGCTCGATCCGGCGAATTCGCAGTATTCGTGGAAACTTTTCACCTATCGCTGGGAAGGGGCCACTCCCGGAGAGCACACGCTCGTTTCGCGGGCGACGGATATGAGCGGGACGGTGCAGCCGGCGGCCGCGGAGCTGAGCAGGAAGAAGACGTTCCTTGAGGATAACGGGCGATTTCCGCGGAAGGTCATGATCGGATAACAGCCGGACGCCGGCGACAGGATCGCCGGAGCCGCGTGCGAACCTGAACGGGATGCGGTTTGTTTACGTTCATGGATTCGCTTCATCGCCGATGTCCCGTAAGGCGCAGGGCTTTCGCGAGGCGCTGGCGCAGCGCGGCATTGAGCTTGAAATCCCTGCGATGGACGATGGGGATTTCGAACACCTGACGATCACCGGGCAGCTGAGAGTCCTCGAGCGCGAAATCCGATCGGAGCCTGTTTGCCTGGTGGCATCGAGTATGGGCGGATTGGTCGGATCTTTGTATGCGGCGGCGCAGCCTGAAGTATCCCGCCTGGTCCTGCTGGCGCCGGCATTCGGGTTTGCGCAGAGATGGCACAGGAAGCTGGGGCCTTTAAACATGCCGGATTTCGAAGTCTTTCACCATGGAGAGGGCCGAATGCGGCGGGTGAATTACGGCTTGATCGAAGACGGCCTGCAGTATCCTGGCCAGCCTGACTTTGTGCAGCCCGCGCTGATTTTCCATGGCATTCATGACGAGACGGTGCCGATCGAATACTCCCGGCAGTTTGTGGCGACGCACGCAAACGCACGGCTGGTAGAGCTCGAATCGGACCATGAGTTGCTGAACGTGCTGGATCTGGTCGTCGACGAGGCGATGCCCTTCCTCATGGAGAGCCGCTAAACTGGCGGTGATGCTGCGGCCGGTCCTGATCGGGCTCCTGTCGGCTCTTGTGCTTGCCGCACAGAGCCACGGCGCGCCGAGCCAGGCCGAACTCGAAGAATATCTGGCGGCACTGGGGCGCACGGCGGCGACTTTTTCCGCAACCGCACCGGGGCTGGTCGCGGACGAGACGCTCGATCAACGCGGGCGGCGTGGCTTCGTCGAGATCCTGCGAGGAAAGAAAAATCAGGTCAAGGACCTCGACATCAGGCTTCCGAAGGAGTTTCGCACGCACAACGTCGTTTCTACTTACAAGCTCGAAGAAGCGGGCGAGGGCCATGTACTGCACGAGGTCCGAACGATTGTGACGATGGATGGCGAGAGCCTGACGGAGAGCGGCGAGGCACGGCACGCGATGACGATCGGTTCCCGCTCGACAGACGATGAGATGAAGCGGCGGCTGCTGGAAAATCTGGAACAGGAACAACTGGAAGGCGCGGTCACGGATTTCGGTCAGTTGATCCTTCTTTTCATGGCGCGACTGCAGAAGGATTACGAATTTTCGCTGGAGGACTCGCAGAACCTGAATGGAGAGCCGGCGGTAATTCTGCGGTATCGCCAGGTAGCGGGAGATCAGGGATTGACTTTTTTCCGGGAGCGCACCGAGGAGAGGCAAACGGCCGCGGGAGAGATCTGGCTGCGGGCGAAGGACTTTCTGCCGGTGCGCATTACGCTGAATACCGAGGAAGTAAGATCGAAGAAATTCACGATTCGGACTGAGGCCACCATCGACTATCAGGCTTCGCGCTTTGGTCTGGTACCGGGGCATGTCGTGCACAGACAGTTCCTGAATACGGAACTGATGGTCGAGAACGATCTGCGTTATGCCAATTTCCGTCGCGACCATGCGATGATTCCCTGACGATGTCCGCGCTCACGAATGGAACAACCGCGCCCGATTTCGAATTGCCGGATCAGGAAGGAAAACTCATACGCCTTGGCGACTATCGCGGCAAGAGCGCGGTGGTGGTTTACTTCTATCCGAAGGACGACACGACGGGCTGCACGATCGAGGCCTGCAGGTTCCGCGACGACGAAGCGAAGTTTCGCGCGGCAGGCGCTGCGGTCCTCGGGATCAGCGACGACTCGATCGAATCGCACGCGAAGTTCGCGGCAAAATACAATTTGCCGTTCCGATTACTGAGCGACAAGAGCGGGCGCGTGCGGAAGTTGTATGGAGTGAAGAAAACGTTCGGCGTGATTCCGGGAAGAATGACGTTCGTGATCGACCGCGAGGGCGTTGTGCGGCGCGTATTTTCTTCGCAAACGAATTTTGCGGGACACATCGAGGAGGCTCTGGCGGGGCTGGCGGGCTGATCAGCCTTTCAGATCGCGAAATGCTTCTTCGATCTGGCCGCGGGCGTCCTGCGAGACCGGCACGAAGGGAAGACGCGGCGGTCCACCATAGTAGCCGTTGAGATCCATGGCGTGCTTGAGGCCGGGGACGCCATACATATCAGTGACGAGAATCGAAGGATGCGAGATGCGCCCTTGCCAGTCGACGCCTGCTTCCTCTTCGCGGGTGCGGAAAGCCTCCCAGATGGCGATGGTCGCGTAGGGGGCAGCACTGGCAAAGGCGAGTGCGGCTCCGTTGGCGCCGAGTTTCAGTGATTCCCAGGTCTGCGCCTCACTGCCGGCGAGGATGGCGAAGTCCTTCGATGTGACGGCGCGGATTTGCGCAATGCGCCCGACGGGACTGCCCGTTTCGATGATGCCTGCAATGTTGGGGTGCGCGGCCAGCTTTTCGACGGTATCGGGAAGGACGTCGACGCCGGTCATCAGCGGGGCATTATGAATGAGGACGGGCACGGGAGACTGGTCCGCCAGCGCGCGGAAGAAGAGCATCTGCGTCTCCGGTCCGTACATCAGGTTGCGGTACTGGTGCGGGACCAGGCTGACCACCGCGTGGGCGCCGGCTTGCGCAGCGCCACGAGCCAGACAAGCGGCGGCGTGCACTCCTTCCTCGCTGACGTCCATGATCATCGTGCGATCCGCCGGGACGCTTGGGACGGCGATTCGCAGCAGATCAAGCCTTTCCTGCGCATTCAGCAGGGGCCCCTCGCCGGAGAGCGAGCCGACGATGAATCCGGCGAGCGAAGTGCGCGACCACTTCTCGAAGTTATGCTGGACCTTGACGCGGTACAGAGCGCCTGTGTGGTCAAAGGGCGTGGCGGCCGCCGCATACATTCCCTGCATTTTCATTTAACCTACATGTTCTCAATCGACCTTCACTGTGCGCAACACGACAAAGACCTTCTGATCGCCGAACTCTGGGAGGCCGGCTGCACCGGAATCGTCGAACTCGGCGAAGAGCATCTGCGCGTCTTCTTTGACGACGATGCGCGGCAGACGGAACTGCAATCGCGATTCGGCGGGGAGGTGAAGCCGGCGGATACGCGCGACTGGGTGGCATTCGCCCATGAATATCTGAAGCCGATGGAGATCGGGACGCGTATTTTTGTTTGTCCGGAATGGCGTGACGATCCGACGCCTGCCGGGCGCATTCGCATCGTCGTTAATGCGGGGCTGGCTTTCGGAACGGGCGCGCACGAAACGACGCGTCTTTGCCTCGAAGCGATCGAGCGCCATCTCAGGCCAGGCATGACGGTGGTCGACGTGGGGACCGGTTCCGGCATCCTCGCTGAAGCGGCAGTGAAACTGGGTGCGGGCGCTGTCCACGCGAACGATAACGACCCCGATGCGGTAGATGTGGCGCGCGAGAACTTAGAGAAAGCAAGCGTGGATGTAGCGCTTTCAGTCGGCTCCGCGGATGCGTTTCCCGCTGACTTTGCGGATCTGATCGTCGCCAATATCAGCCCGGCGTGGATCTCTGATCTGGCGCCGGAATGGACGCGGGTTCTGAAAATGGAAGGCATCGCAATTTTGAGCGGGTTCGAGGGAGCGGACGTGCCGCGCGTCTCCGCCGCACTCGAGGCCGCGGGGCTGAACGTGTTGGGCGAGTTCGGCGATGGTGAATGGCGGATGCTGGAAGCAGGGCACCGGCAGAATCGCCATTAACGCCGCCTTGATCGTACAATAACTCTTACGAAAACGGCAGCGATCCCTGTAGCTCGACGAGCCGCTCTTGATATGGGAACGCTATGTCTTCCGCTGCCAGAGCACATTCTTCGGACCAGTTTCTGTTTACCGATTACGAACCCGGCCCCTTTTACGACGAGCTGATCGCACCGGACGGCCTGCCGCGCCCCTGCGCTGCCGCGATGTACGAAAAGCTGGCCGCTATGCCGCTCGAAGTTTTTGAGGAGCGGCGCAAGCTGGCAGACCTTTCTTACCTCGTGCAGGGAATCACTTTCACTGTTTACAGCGACGGCAAAGGCACCGAACGGCTCTTTCCTTTCGATCTTTGCCCGCGCATCATTCCACGCTCGGAATGGGATGTGATCGAGCGCGGTCTCGCGCAACGGGTGATGGCACTCAATCTCTACCTGCAGGATATTTACGGGCAACAGCGGATCTTAAAAGACGGGATCATTCCGCGGCACCTGGTTTTTTCCTGCAAGCATTTCCGGCGGGAAATGGTGGGGCTGCATGTGCCGCGCGATATTTATATTCACATTTGCGGGACGGATCTCGTGCGCGACTCCCGCACCGGCCAGTATCTGGTTCTCGAAGATAATGCACGGTCCCCCAGCGGAATCTCGTACGTATTGGAAAACAGGCTGGTGATGCGCCGGACGTTTCCGCGCGCGTTCGAAGTCTGTGAAGTGATGCCGGTGGATCACTATCCGGCGGAGCTGGTGCAGATCCTGCGCAGCTTGTCGCCGCGAAGCGGGGACCGTCCGGTAATCGTGCTGCTGACGCCGGGCCTGTATAACAGCGCGTACTTCGAGCATTGTTTTCTCGCGCAGGAGATGGGAATCGAACTGGTGGAAGGCAGCGACCTTGTGGTTGTCGATGATGTGGTGTATATGAAGACCATCCACGGGTTGACGCGGGTCGATGTGATCTATCGCCGGGTGGATGACGATTTTCTGGATCCGCTGGCATTTCGCGCCGGCTCGCTGGTGGGAGTGCCCGGACTGATGAATGCATATCGTGCAGGGAATATCGCGCTGGCGAATGCCGTCGGCACGGGCGTTTCCGACGACAAAGCCATCTACGCTTACGTACCCGCGTTCATCAAATATTATCTGGACGAAGATCCGATTCTGCAGAACGTCGAGACCTATTTGTGCTCGAAGCCCGACCACCTGGCTTACGTGCTCGATCATTTGCCGGAACTTGTCGTAAAGGCTGTCGGAGAATCCGGCGGATACGGAATGCTGATGGGTCCATCGTCTGATCAGCAGACGATCGAGGATTTTCGGGTGAGGTTGAAGGCGGATCCAAGGAACTATATCGCGCAGCCGGTGATTCCGCTTTCGCGCGTTCCGTCGTTCGATATTGCGACCGGAGCCATGAGTCCGCGACATGTGGATCTGCGGCCGTATTGCCTGTACGACGGGCAGAAAGTAACGATCGTTCCCGGGGGCCTGACCCGGGTCGCGCTGCAGAAAGGCTCGCTGGTAGTCAACTCGTCGCAGGGAGGCGGAAGTAAAGACACCTGGGTGCTGCGGGGCGATGAATAAATGATGCTCTCGCGGATCGCCGATTCGCTGTTCTGGATCGGGCGATATATGGAGCGCGCCGACAACACGGCCCGCATCCTCGACGTGAACTACCACATGCTGCTCGAGCAGCCGCCGGATACTTACAAGCTGCGGTGGGATCCTCTGATCGCCGTTACCGGCGAGCGCGCCCGCTTCTACAAGATGTATGAAGAGGCCAGCGCGCAGACGGCCTTCGATTTTCTGGGCTTTTCGACGGAAAACCCGAATTCGATCAGCCAGTGCATTATCAACGCGCGCGAAAATGCGCGGACCATCCGGGACCGGATTTCGCGGGAGTTGTGGGAGGACATCAACGGCCTCTATCACAAGATCAATAAACTTCGCCAGGACGACGAAAGCCTGTCGCGATTCTGCGATGCCGTCAAGCGCGGCGGGCATCGTTTTCATGGCGTCTGCGATGCAACGCTCCCGCGTGACGAGGGCTGGCATTTCGTCCAGGCGGGCTGCGTGCTCGAGCGTGCGGAAATGACGGCACGCATTCTGGACGTGCACTATCACCAGTTGCTGGAGGGTCCGCCGATTCTCAATGAGGCGCGGAGCCATTTGTGGATGGCGGTGTTGAAGTCTGTGGCGGCCTTCGAGTTTTACAAGCGGCAGTACACACAGATCGAGCCGGCAAAGGTGGCGGAGTTGTTATTGCTTGACTCCAGACATCCGCGCTCGGCGCGATTTAATTTCGGCGCGCTGCAAAGCTCGCTGCATGCGATCAGTGGATCAGTCCCCGGAAGCTACGCGAACGAAGCAGAGCGGCTCACAGGCAAGGTTCACGAGCGGCTGGCCTACGACAGTATCGAGGAGATTTTCGACGGCGGGCTGCATAATTTCCTGACCGAACTGCAGCATACTTGCCGCAGCATCGGAGAACAGATCACGCGCGCCTACTTCCATTACGCGGTGGTTGCTTAGAGTGGCGATGGATCGATACAAGCTCGCGCACGTGACGCTGTTTTCGTATGACGGCCCCGTGTCGGAGAGCTACAACGAGCTGCGGCTGCGGCCACGCCACGATGAGACACAAAGCTGCCTGTCATTCCGGCTGACGACGGTGCCCGCGTCACGGCCAACCGCGCATCTGGATTATTTCAATAACTGGGTGCATCAGTTTCATATCCTGCCCGAGCACAGGGAGCTGCGGGTCGAATCCGAGGCGATTGTGCTGGTGCATGCGCCGGCGCCGCAGTTGAATCGCGCGGTCACGCTGACGGAACTCGATCGGCGCCAGGAGGAACTCCAGGACGAACATTTCGACTGGCTGGCGCCGAGCCAGTATTGTCCCCTGCTGCCGGCGCTGGGCGATATAACGAAAGATGTCGAGACCCGCTGCGACGGAACCGCGCGCGGGTTCGCGGATGCAGCGGCTTCGCTTATTTATGAGCAGTTCACTTACAAGCCGGGGGCCACGCATGTTCATTCGTCGGTGGAGGATTGTCTCGCGACGCAAGCGGGCGTCTGCCAGGACTTCTCCCATCTGCTGATCGCGGTGCTGCGAAGGAGGGGGATTCCGGCGCGGTATGTGTCGGGGTATCTGATACCCCGGCAGACCGCCCCTTCGCCGGGCGACGGCTCGCAAGCCGCAATGGAGAACATCATCGGCGGTCAGGCGTCGCATGCGTGGGTGCAGGCGAATATTCCCGACGACGGCTGGATTGGCCTCGATCCCACAGTCGGATGTTTTGTCAATGAGCAACATATCGTCGTGGCGCGCGGCCGCGATTATGGCGATGTGCCACCGGTGCGAGGGGTCTATAAGGGGCATGCGGGGCAGAGCTTGTCCGTCGATGTGCTGGTGCGGCCGGCGCTGGACGACGAAGGCGCGATGCTGCTGCAGGAGACGGCAGCGGCCCCGTCACCGCGAGCCGATGTGGAAGAGCAACAACAGCAACAGCAGCAGTAATGCACGTACCGCCAGCGGTACATTTGTTTCGTCGGGGATGAACTGTGCGTCTGCTTGACAGGTTGATCTTTTACACGGTCGCGCCGAGACAGATTCGATACTTGCGGTCCGTCGACTATGGCAAGACGACGGGTCTGGCGCGCGATGTGATGGAGCAGATGGAGGCCGATTTTCTCGTCGGGCCCCCGTTGACCGCTCATTTGCCACATCCGGAATTGATGGCCGGGGTGTGGAGTCTTTGCCGGGAGTGCCTCGCGGCCGGGCAGATCAGCCGGACGACGGGAGATGTGATTGCCGGAACCGTCTCACGGCAGAATTCGTGTCCATACTGCTTCACGATTCACACGTCGATGCTGCACAGCTTCGACGCGCCTGAGTTAGCCGAGGCTCTGCAGCAGGGGCACGGGATTGCCGATACCGAGACGCAGAGGATCGCGGAATGGGCGGCGGCGACTCTGACGCCGGGGGCGGCGATTCTGGCCGCTCCTCCATTCACAAAAGAACAGGCGCCTCAGGTAATCGGAACGGCGCTGTGCTTCCACTACCTGAACCGCATCGTGAATGTGTTTCTGGA
>DATAZF010000111.1:0-7342 GCA_036272235.1 Bryobacteraceae bacterium
CACTGGTATCTATTCGATAAATATGACGAAAAGAAAGACATATTTTCCTTCAAGGCTGTAGGGTATTCATGCAGCCTTGACATCGGAAAGTCCGATAGCCGCGTGGGAATTTACGAAGCCCTTAAGGAGCTATATTCGAGCGATCACGTGTTAACGCTGATCGAAGGGAACGATTTCGACGACATCGACCATGGCGACGTCGCGGCCGTGAATGCGCCCCAGGGCAGGCAAGCGAGAAACGTAAATCAGCTTAAGGTCAGTCCCGAATCGGTGGTCGAAAACGATCGTATGCCATGTTAAGGGGCATTATCGGTAGCTTGTTCTGTAGCAAGCGCCAACACTCTGGGCGGCACCAGCGCGCATCCCGATGTATTGAACGCCTGCCCTTTTGCAATGTTGCGCGAGAAACGCGAATTGATCGAGACTGAGCACGCGGTCGCGGTGCTCGATGGATCCCCCCTGACCGAGGTTCATTCGCTTGTCGTTCCGCGACGGCCTGTCGCGCCCTCTACGATCTCGCTGAGTTAGAAAAGGCTGTGTGTCACGTCGTCGCCCAAGTGAGCGAGCAGCTCGTAATCCGACTCGGGCCGGACGGGTTCAATATCGGTCCGAACGACGGGCCGGCTGTCCTCTATACCGATGAATCCGAAGGCGCGGATCCTCGCCGCGCTCCTGTTTGTCGGGACTGCCGTGATCCCGACGACTGCCGCCGGTAGCGCAGCGCGAGCACCCTCGCCCGTCCACCGGCAAAACGTCGGGTGCCTGCCCGGGCTTACCTGAGGGACCATATCAAGGCACTGGCGTGCGGCGGGCAGTGAAGGGCCCTTCCTTGCCCGATAAGAGTTAGCCATTTGAAGGAAGCCGGCTTTGGAACGATCGTCTTATGGGCTGCGGTCAGGCCGACGCCCCAGAGGCCGGCGCGTTCTCCGGTGAATTCGCAAACGGGCGGTTCTCGCGTTCGAGTGGCTTGAATTCCTTCATCAACTCCGCACAGAGTTTCGGCGTGAATTCGCCCGCCGCACGTCCTTTGTCCTTCTTGCTCTCTGTCAAATAACTCGCATCGATTCGAGGACACGCAATCCGCCTTTAGTGCAGGAGAGCACGTGGTTGCGATTGGATTCGACATTTTGGTTGGCCGCCATTCGGAGCGGATGTTATGCTGGCGCGTGCGAGGTACCGCCAATGCACTGTTCTTCCGCGACGATCGTCGTTCTTGGCTTAGCGAGCTTTTCGGCGTTGCACGGTGCGGAGTTCGGAGTGGTTTCGCAGTCGGCAATTTATGATGCGACGACCGGGCTTGTAGCGTTTCATGTCACTTTTAACCAGCCGCCGAACTTTTTTACCGCTGACAGCTACGGCAGACAAGCCAACGATTTTCAGTACTACATCGCGGGTGGGCCTCCGACACCTGACCAGGCGCCTTATGCAAACCTGGACAGCATCATACGCGGGGGAGAAATCTACTTAGGTCAGGGAATCCCAATCCGTAGCGTATCGCCACCGTCCAGCGATCCCGCATCGGGAGGATGGGGAGCAATTCGTACAATCGTTCCGTTTACGCTTGTTGGAACCGATCTGACGTTTTCGGCTCCGCTTTCGGTAATCAGCGACCATAGCACCGACGGCCATTTCAGCTATTCTCAGCAGACAGACGTATACGGCGGAGAAACTCAGGCTTTCGAGGGCCAATCCTTCGTTTGCCCTCCCTGCTCTTCAGGTCCCGGCCAGTGGTCGGGCTCTGGAGGCAGCCCGATCACTAACATCGTGAGCGGTCGCAATGTCGACGGTCGTCTTGAAGCCTTTGGCTTGGGCGCCGATCAACAGGTGTGGCACCTCGTCCAGGCATCTGATGGAAGCTGGGGCGAATGGGCGAGACTCAGCGAGGCTCCAGTTCCTCTGATTGGCGGACCGTCAATCGGAACAGCAGCCGATGGCCGCCTGGAAGTGTTTGTAACAGCCGGCGATAACACGTTGTGGACCATTTCGCAAAGGGCGCCAGACAGTTGGTTTACCGCGTCATGGTTCAGCATTGCAACCGGAGTGCAAGGGCGGCCGGGGGTTGCCAACGATGCAAACGGAGACCTGCTGGTTGTTGTGCGGAATACCGGAGACGATCTCGGTTTGATCCGGAGCACGCCGGGGCAGCCTGGATGGCTGCCAATGGCCTCGCTGGGGGGAGTGATTACCAGTAATCCCGCAGCCGGGGTGGATGCAAACGGCATAGTGCAGGTTGTGGCGACGGGCATGGATCAGGCGCTTTGGAATATCGGCATAGCTGCAAACGGCGCTATCATTCCGTGGAGCAGCGTCGGCGGCGCCTGGAAGGGCGATCCGGTAGTCGCCCTCCGCTATGGAGTTCTCGATGTATTCGTTCACGGCAACGATGACACACTGTGGTTGCAATCTAAAGGCGCTTCAGGCTGGTCGGGTTGGACCGGTCTGGGCGGGCGGATTATTGGAAACCCGGCGGCTGTGTTCAACTGGGACGGACGGGTGGAGGCGTTTGTCATCGGCACGGATCGCGGGCTCTGGCACATCGCGCAAACATCGCCTGGCGGCGGCCAGTGGACGAACTGGAGCACTCTGGGAGGGTATCTGGCCAACAGTGGCGTGTCGCCAGTGCTCGGCTTGAATTCGATCGTAAACGTCTTTGTGGTGGGAGATGATCTCGGGCTTTGGGAAATTTCGCAGGTCTTCCCCGGATTGTGGCAGTGACTTATCGCGTACGGCAAAGGGGACCGCGGCCACCCTTCAGGTCGTAACTTAAGGTATGGCCTCCGCACCGGTTGCAGAAATGCGAAGGCGCATCGACGCGCAGGTCCGCGGGCTCCAGGCGCTCAGCATGCCCGGCTTCTTCACATGATGTCAAGTGAGTCTGATGGCGGCTTCGATTGTTGCCTGATATGCGTCAATATCGCTAGCAAGGAGCCTGCTGGTTGTCAGTAGATAATTGAGTCGTCAGCAAATGAGTGTTGTGAACGCTCCCGTGGCTATCGGTTAATGATGGGAATCAAGAAGGTAGTGACGACCCGCAGGAAAAGCGGCCGAAGCAAGACCAGAAAAGACGATCTTGTATGCGTGGCTGTGTCCCAAACTCCATTTGATCCTCGGTGTTTCCCAGGTATCGAGCAAGGAGCCGGGTGACAAAGGCGTTGCGCGAGCCAGTGAAATTCTGAAAGAAGAACTGGGCCGACGATTCCTCCATGATGAGTCTATTGCTCGCTACGGAACGTGCGGAGCCGGACCGGATTGCTGGTGTCTCAACGTGTTTACCTTTGCCACTGAGGAGAAGGCTCAAGCTCATCTTTGCAGCTTGGATCAGACCCGGCTGGGCGAAATGATTCCGCCGCCGAAATCAACAAACGAGCGGCGTGCTCGAATTGAAGGCCGAGGACTGCACCTTCGCGTCCAACTTGTGCCGACGCCTCTTCACGGCATCAATCTCCGGAAAGCGATTGGTGCCTCAAAGTGGGCTCGCACGCGGCGTAGCCTGCTGGCCGAGCATGACGGGCAGTGTGAATACTGCGGAACGACGATCGAGAGCGAACGGGATCTGCATATCCACGAGGAATGGCGATATGAGACATCCTCACACAATACAGCCATCCTGGAAGCCCTCCGCATAATCTGCTGGCGCTGCCATGCGTGCGTTCACTTCGGGCGTACCCTGAAAGTCGGACTGCAGGAGAGCGGCGGTGAAGAGGGCGTCGAGGCTTTAATCGATCACTTCTGGATCGTCAATGGCCTCGATCGTCAGGCATTCGACACGCATTTTGAAGATGCGGCGGCAAACTGGAAGCGCTTATCGAAAGTTCGATGGGCTGTCGATCTGGGTTCCTTCAGATGACTCAGACCCGTAACGATATCGGTTAATATCGCTAGCTGTTTTCACTGCCCCCTTGGTCACTTCGGCAACGTGAATACCACATACGAATTCTGCGGAGGGGTTGTTGGAGGCTTTGCCGCGCCGGGTAAAGTGACGTTCGGTCCGTTGCCCTGAGCCGCGCAGACCGCAATGTACTCGCGTCCCCCGATCTCATATACCGCGGGCACGCCTTCGGCGGCGGCTGGCAAATCAGTCTCCCAGATCACTTTGCCAGTGTCCTTATCCCACGCGCGGAACTTCTTGTCGTTGGTCGCGGTGAAGATCAGCCCGCCAGCTGTCACCACCGGTCCGCCGCGTTGAGAGGAGATCACTCCCGTATCCGCATGACCCTCGGCCGCTAATGCGGGGACCGTTCCGTAGGGCACCTGCCACTTAATGACGCCAGAGTTCATATCGTAGGCGGTCATTTGAAACCACGGCGGCGAAATGGTTGGAAGACGGGTGCTGACCGATACAAAGGCCTGGTTCGGTCCAGCGTAGTGCGTGAAGGGCGCACCCTCGGGCTCGCGGCTGCGCGGCGGAGTGGGGGTGGCCCTTCCACCCCTCCCTTCCGCGCTGGTGCCGGGCGCGCCTTTGGCAAGCGGTGAGTCTGGTGGAACCAGAATCAGTATGTTCGGTTGGTCGTGGGACACAATGTACAACGCGCCTTTGGCGGGATCGACCGCCGCCGTGCCCCAACTCGCGCCGCCGTTGCTTCCCGGAATTTCGACTGTCCCTTTAAAACCAGGCGGCGTAAACAGGCCTTCGTTGCGCGCGTTACGGATGCGGTCGCGTGTCAGCGCCTGCTCCTCAGCGGGTATATAAGGATTGACGTCCTTTTCCGTGAGAGCCTGCCGCGCAAACGGAGGCGGCCTGGTGGGAAACGGCTGCGTGGGCCACGATTCTTCACCGGGTACGTCCGATTTCGGCACGGGCCGCTCTTCCATAGGCCAGATCGGCCGCCCCGTCTCGCGATCCAGCACGTACAAGAATCCCTGCTTGCTGGGCTGAATCACGACATCGACATTCCTGCCATCGTGCCGGATCGTGAGCAACTTCGGGCCCGCGGGCAGATCGTAATCCCACAGGTCGTGATGCACGGTCTGGAAGTGCCAAAGGCGCTTGCCCGTGCGCGCATCCAGCGCGATCACCGAATTGGCGAAGAGGTTCATTCCCTTGCGGTCGGCGCCGTAGAAATCCCACTTGCCAGTCCCGGTGGGGATGTACGCGATGCCGCGCTTTTCGTCGATCGTTAGTTCGCTCCAGTTAATGCCTCCGCCGGAACGCTGCCAGAAATCCGGGGGCCATGTATCGTAGCCGGCCTCACCCGGGCGCGGTATAGTGTGGAACTGCCATAAAAGCTTGCCGGTGCGCACGCTGTAGGCGTGGATATCGCCGGGCACATACGCATAATCGCTCCCCGAGCGCATCAGAGGCACGATCATGATGTCTTCGAAGATGCGGCCCGGATTGTTGGTGTGGATCGGCGCGATCTTACTCCAGTCGAAGTCGAGGCCGGGGCGCAGATCGGCACGGCCGTTATCGCCGAAGGTGGAAATAGTCTGACCGTTTTGGGCGTCGATGGCGGTCAGGAATCCGCCGTTGATGGTCAGCAGGCGGCGATCGGAGCGATCCTTACTCTCCCAATAGTTGATACCGCGCTGCACCACGGGACCTTGAAAGGGATGGACCCACAATTCCTTCCCGGTGAGGGCGTCGAGGGCGACCAGCGAATTGCTCTTCGCCTGCACGTACATCACGCCGTCGATCACGATGGGGTTGAACAGATAGCTGCCCTCGCCTGTCGAATAGGTCCACGCAATTTGAAGCTGCTTCACGTTGGACTTGTTGATCTGCCTGAGCGACGAATATTGCGAGGAGTCGGCCCCGCCCAGATGCTCGTGCCATGTATTGAAGGGCCGGTCGGCGGCTGCCGATACCACGTGTGGGCCAGCTTGGACTCCGATGATCAAAGCGGCTGCAGCAAGTCCCGTGATCGCGAATCGCCAGCTATTTGTGCGAAACAAATTCAACTCCTTTATCCGCTTGATCGTACTCCATACCGTGAGGAGGATGCGCAACGCACCCAATGTGAAGATCCTGTTGCTCTTCATTTCGGGCTTATGACGGGAGATGCGACCAGGCCAGCGGTGAAGGAACTCGTAACGATATCCACATATATCGGTGGTGGTTACCGCGCGGCCAGCGTTGAGTTGTGTATCGCCCGCCCATGATATGGATCGACGTCGCTGCTCGACCGGCGGGGCGCATTGCAGGACCGAGCAGGATGGATAAGCAGATGAGAGCTGCAGCGTACATACCGGTCCCGTAGTATGGGCTGGATGGCCGCATCCTGGTTATGACTGGGGCATCTGGCGCCGGCAAGACGACCCTGTTGCGCTCGCTCGAAGCGATGGAAGTCCCGGGCGTGATGTGCTTCCAGTGCGACGCTATTTACGACGACTTACCCGGCGAGGTTCGCGCCGGTCGAATGCGAACAGGATGAGCGCGAAGCCCGGCTCCGCAGCCCGCGCGCGCAGCCAGAACTGGTCTATCCACAAATGGAAAACTGGGCGGCGTACTTGCGTGGGCAAGCCGATGCGCTGGGGCTCGACAGGATCGACACCTCGAGTGCATTGATCTCCACTTCATTGGCCAAGCTGCGTGGCATTGAAGAGTCCCTGCGTATGTGGAGGCTGTGAGCAAATCGTGGCCGGCTCGTTGTCGTATGCGACCTTCCCGGTTCGGGCAAGACAACTCATGCCAGGGCGCTGGCGACGAAGACTCCGGAAGCCGCACGCTTCTGTCCAGACGACTGGATGGGGGCGGCCGGGATCGACCTCTGGACGCCTCCGCGCGCGAGCAGATCGAGTCGTGCCAATGGCAACTTGCCAACGGTTTTCTCTCGCAAGGACGCACGGCCATTATTTATCGGTAGCATCCGTTCGTCGCGGCGAGGCGGTCAACTCGCTTGAGGCGGACTTATTTCGCGCCGGCTCCTTGCGCAAGATCAAGCCTTTTTGGCGATCCGCCAGTTCGACCAGCCGATCAAGCGCCTCGATTCGTATCCGTATATTTCCTATGTCCTCGCCGTCGAACGACGGGGTGATTTTTGTCCGTGTAGTCGAACCACGCCTCGGATTGGAGAATCAGCCCGGTGGCAGGCGCTTGAGCGCCTCGGCCTCAAACTGGAAGCGAGAAAGGTCTCAACCGAGGTCTTGTTCGTCGATCATGTCGAAAGGCTTTCGCCGAATTGCTCGCGGGCCAGTGTCTCGGTCGACGCCGGATCCCCGACCTGACCACTCTGCACCGCGACACCCGCGTTTGGAATCGTCCCGTGAATCGCGCCCGCGTCAGAATCAACTGGAACTTCGACCGTCGTGCCGCACGCCGCAAGTTCCACTACGAAAGGAAATCTTCTACGCGGTCAAAGACCTGGCCTATTCGAGCCGGATAAACGTCTTGTACAGGCCGTTC
>DATAZF010000112.1:0-41493 GCA_036272235.1 Bryobacteraceae bacterium
TTTGTGGAGTTGCGGACGTCGCGCGAAAAGGGCGTACCGGTCGAGATTGTCGGTCCGGGCGACAAGAGATTGCTTTCTTTGTCGGAATCGACCAAAGCGCAGACTTTCCAGTTCCCGGCCCAGGGATTTTTCGACATCCGGCGGGCGAATGGGCGGGAAGAGCTGGCTTCCGTGAATCCGGACCGCCGGGAATCGGATTTTGCCGTGGTTCCGGCAGAGACGCTGAGTTTGTGGAAAAATACGGGGATAGCCCCGAAAGGGGCGGACACGGCGTCGGCGGCATCCTCGTCGAAGCATGACGACAAGGCGGAACTCTGGCCTTACGTCCTGGCAATGCTGGCGGCGTTGGCTGTGGCGGAATCGGTATTGGGGAATCGGCAGATGGCGGCCGCCGCGGAGTAAGCGGGTTTTATCGAGCCGCGACCGCGACGGAGCGTTGTTGTTGATTTGAGATCTTTGGGCTAAAAGGAAATCGCATGAACCCACTGGAAGGCCTTGCGCACTATCTCGACCGGCTGGAACGGCGTCTCAAAATGTTCGCCTGGACGCGCGGCGCAGCCGCGGTCGTCGCAGCCGCCCTGATCCTCACCATCGCGATCGTGGGATCCCTGATGCTCGCGGCTTTTTCGCCTTCAAGCCTGATCCTCGGCCGCTTCGTGCTCTTCCTCGGGATCGGCGCCGCGGTCGCCATCGGCCTCGTGGTGCCGCTGATGCGCATGAACCGCCGGCGCGCCGCGCAGGAAGTCGAGCAGCGCCATCCCGGATTCGATCAGCGTCTCCTCACCTTCACCGAGCGGTCGCGAGATAATGCGGGCGATCCGTTTCTGCCTTTGCTTGCGGAAGACGCGCTGGTAATTGCGCGCGAAGCCGAGCCGGAACGCGTGATCGAGCAGAAACGTTTCATCCGTTTCGGTTCGCTGGGCGCCGCCGCTGCGGTAGTGCTCGCGTACCTGATCTTTGTCGGCCCCGGTGTGTTCGGCACTGGCACACAATTACTGTGGGGCAGCTATTCCAAAGACGGAATTAACCGGCCGCTGTACAGCATTGAGGTGCAGCCAGGTACGAAGACGATCCGCCGCAAATCCGACCAAATGGTGACGGCCGGCCTGAGCGGATTCACCGCGTCGCACGCCAACGTGTTCGTACAGTACGCGAGTTCTTCGAAATGGGAAGAAGCGCCCATGCAGCCGCAGAATTCAGGTCCGGGCTTTGCGTTCCTGCTGGTCCGTGTGGCGGAAGATGCGCAATATTACGTGGAAGCGGGCGGTATCAAGTCCTCCGTTTACAAGCTGCACACGATCGACCTGCCGGCCGTAAAAAACATCCGGGTGACGTACAACTATCCGTCGTGGACGGGTCTCGCCGCGGTGACCGAAGATCCGGGCGGCGATTTGCGCGCCGTCGAAGGAACCATCGCGAAGCTCGAAATCCAGACCGACAAGCCGCTGAACAACGCGCAGGTCGCATTTGAAGAGGGTAAGCCGATCAATCTGGAAGGGTCGGCAAACAACCGCGTCACGACCAGCGTTCCGATCGAAAAGGACGGCACGTATCACATTGCGGTGATGGATCACGGCGAGCTGGTGCGGCTCACCGACGATTACTTCATCGAGGCGAAGAAAGTCGATCCGCCAGTCGTCAAAATCACCAGACCGGGCAAGGATGCAAAGGTTAGCCCGATCGAAGAAGTGGGCGTGACGGTGACCGGCGAGGATGCTTTCCCGCTGCAGGCGCTTGATCTTCACTACTCTGTCAATGGCACGCCTGAAAAGGTCGTGCCAATGTTGAAACAGAAGGGCGCGAAGTCTTCCGAAGGCTCGACGATGCTTTCCATGGAAGACTTCAAGGCAGTCCCGGGCGACATCGTTAGCCTGTACGCGACTGCGAAAGACGGCAAGAACCAGGCGAAGACGGATATGTTTTTCATCCAGGCCGTGCCGTTCGAGTTCGAATACTCGCAGGGCGCTGCGGGAGGCGGTGGCGGTGGTGGAGGCGGCGGCGATCAGGAACAGCAGATTTCCGAGCGCGAGAAGGACATCATCGCAGCCACGTTCAATCAGATAAACGGCGACGCCAAAATGAAGGCCTCGGCCGGCGAGAATGGCAAATATCTTTCCGAGACCCAGGCGAAGCTGCGCGATCAGGCGCAGTCCCTGGCCAATCGCACCAAGGCGCGGCAACTGGATGGCAGCGGCGCCGGGTTCCAGCAGTTCGTGAAGGAAATGGAGCTCGCGGTCGCCGCGATGACGCCGGCGGCTGACAAGCTCAAAGGCCTGGCGTTCCAGGATGCGATGACGCCCGAGCAGCAGGCACTGCAGCATCTGCTGCGTGCAGAATCGACGTTCCGCCAGATTCAGGTTCAGGTCAGCCGGAATGGCGGAGGGGGCGGCGGTGGAGGCGGCGGTGCCGGGCGCGATCTGGCCAACCTCTTCGATCTCGAGCTGGATAAGGACAAGAACCAGTACGAAACCAACGCCGGTTCCGCGGCTGAGCAGAAACAGCAGCAGGTCGACGAGACGCTGAAGAAGCTCGAAGAGCTGGCGCGGCGCCAGCAGCAGCTTGCCGAGCAGCAGCAGAACAATCCGCAGCAGCTCGCGCAGCAGCGGTACGAGCAGGAGATGCTGCGGCGCGAAGCTGAAGATCTCAAACGTCAGATGGAAGCTCTGCAGCGCGGCGACCAGGGGCAACAGGGCCAGCAAGGGCAACAGGGCCAGCAAGGCCAGCAGAGCGGCCAACAAAGCGGCCAGCAGTCGGCCAGCCAGGGCGGCCAATCCGGACAGCAGTCGGGCCAGTCGCAAGGCCAGCAGTCCGCGCGCAATCAGCAGGGCGGCCAACAGGGCCAGCAGCAGCGTGGCCAGCAGGGTCAGCAGAACAATGGCCTGAGCCGGGCGATGGCGGAGCAACTGCAACGCGCCATCAAAGACCTCTCCGATGCCGAGCAAAGTATGGGCAACGCGTCTTCGGCGCGCCAGCCCGGTCAGCAGAGCCAGCAGGCGGGCAATCAGGCGCAGACTGAGGCACAGCGCGCGGCCGATCGCCTGAAACAGTCGGCGCAGACGCTTCAATCCGTGCGCAAACAGCAGAATGGGTCGGAGATCGGCGATCTGGCCAGTCAGGCATCGCAGCTCGCTGGCCAACAGCAGGACTTCGAGCAACGTCTCCGCCGCAGTTTCAGCCAGGGCCAGAGCAATCAGCAGCTTTCCCAGCAGATGGCGGATGAAAAGCAGAAGATGCTGGACACGTATAACCAACTGCAAAAAGAAATGCAGCAGACGGCGCGGGACGTTGCCGGGACGCAGCCCGGTGTCTCGAAGGAACTCCGCGACGCGATGGGCAGGACCCAGCAGGCGGAGATCGGTACGCGTATGGAGTTCACCCAGGAAGCGCTGCGCCGCGGCATGGGCCAATATGCGGTGCTGCAGGAAGCCCCTGTGACCAAAGAACTGAACGATCTGCGGGATCAGTTAAAGAAGCTCGAAGGCGACGCCGCCGCGCAGGGAGTGGCCGGCAGCGACGATAAATCCCAGATCGCCATGCAGCAGGCGCTGAACAACACCGAGCGCATCCGGCGTGAAATGGAAGCCCTCTCTCGCGGACGTGGCCAGAACGGCCAGAACGCCCAGAGCAATCAAAATGGCCAGAATCAGAATGGTCAGAACGGCAACCGGCAGGGGAATCAACCCGGTCAGAATGGCCAACAGCGGGCCGGTAACCAGAATGGTCAGCAGCCGGGCGGACAACAGCCGGGCGGACAGCAGGGCCAGGGTCAGAGCCAGGCCCAAGGTCAGGGACAAGGTCAGGGCCAAGGTCAGGGACAAGGTCAGGGTCAAGGTCAGGGCCAGCAGAACGCGGCCGGGCAGGGTGCGCGCGGCGGCGGCGGGCCCTATGGTGGCGGCAATGGTGTGAATACTGCGCCACGTACTGGCTACGCCGGGGGATACGCCGACGGACCCTTCGACGCCACCAACTTCGGCGGCGACACCCGGATGGGCCAGCTGCCCCCGAACGTCACGCCCGAGCAGGCATATGGCGACCTGATGCGCGACATCGGCCGTCTGCGCGCCTCCGTCGCCGATGACAAGGACCTCAACCGCGAGTATCAGGATCTGGTGCGCCGCGCTCAGGAGCTGGATCCGCGCCACATGAACAACGATCCACAACTTGGATCGGTGATCGGGGCGCAGGCACTCTCGCAGATAGACGAACTCGAGCTGGTGCTGCGGCGCAAGCTGGCCAGTTCCGATGGCAGCGTGCGCAGCACGAGTCCGCGCAATATACCGCCCGGATATGCCGAGGCCGTGGCGGAATACACCAAGCGGCTGAGCAAATAATAAAGCCGTCATTTGTAGGGCAGGCTGCCAGCCTGCGCGGGATTGGCAATCCCGCTGGTCTGTCAATTGGTCATCTGAGGCCGATTATCAATCGGCCTCATTTGTCGAACTTCCAGAGCACCTGGCGCAGAATTCCCAGCAGCAACGGCGCGTCCCGCCGTGTGAGTTGCATGCGGCGCACCCAGCGGCGGATCTTCTGCTCCGTCGAAACAGACGTGATCCGGTTGGTGTAGCCGGATTTCTCCAGGACCTCGAGCAGCATCCGGGTCAGTTGCTCCGCATCCGAGCCTTCGACAAGCTCAGGCGGGGCGGGGCGCGGCTTCTGCTCGCCGCTCCGGCAAAGCTCCCAAAGGCACACGGACACCGCCTGGCCCAGGTTCATGGATGGCGTGCCTGGTACCGTCGGGATCCGGATCAGCGTGTGGCAGTAGCTCATGTCGTCGTTCGAGAGCCCGAACTTCTCCGATCCGAACACCAGCGCGGTCCGGCCGGCATGGGCACGCACCCGCTCCATACCGGCTTCCACGCGTTCGATCGGCTGCTGCAATTCGCGTTTCTGCGCCGCCGTGGTGCCGGCCACCAGAGAGCAATCGGCGACCGCATCCGCCAATGTTTCGAACACCCGCGCGGCCTTGAGGACATAGGCCCCTCCGACCGCCGACACCGCCTCGCGGAAGGCGACTTCATAGGGATTGACGATTCGCAGGTCCTCAAACCCGAAATTGGCCATGGCGCGCGCGGCCGCTCCGATGTTGAGAGGATTACGGGTAGAGACGAGGACGACAGCGATTGGGGAAGCGATGTTATGATCTTTGCACGATTTGGCTTTCGGGACCGGGTCCTGGTGTAAAATCAGAACTTTGCGTCGCCTTTCGCACCGCCGCCCAGCGGCAAGAAATCGCGTTCAGAATTCAAGCGCCCAAGCTATAGTGGAGGAAGTATGGCATCGCCCGTAGAGCAGAAGGTCAAGCAGATCATTGTCGAACAACTCGGCGTAGACGAAAGCCAGGTGGACAACAAAGCATCGTTCGTCGATGATCTCGGCGCCGATTCACTGGACATCGTTGAGCTGGTCATGGCGTTTGAGGAGGCCTTCGAGCTGGAGATCCCCGACGAAGATGCCGAAAAGATCGCGACTGTCGGCGACGCCGTCACTTATATCGAGGGTAAGAAGAAATAGCCTCGCCCCGAAACCGTGACAAGGCCCGGGCGGAGCGGTTGCAATCCGCCGGAAATATTCCTGCCAGGGCCGGCGCGTTACAAGGAGAACGATTATTCCCCGCAGAGTCGTAGTCACCGGCGTCGGTCTGCTGACCGCCATTGGCGACACCACGGAGCAGACATGGAAGGCGCTGCTCGAAGGCCGCAATGGCATTTCGCGCATTGAGTCCTTCGATCCTTCGGCGTTCAACAGCCAGATCGCCGGCGAGATCAAGCATTTCGATCCCGCGCGTTTCATCGAGAAGAAAGACATCAAGAAGATGGGCCGCTTTATCCAGATGGGTATCGCGGCAAGCCATGATGCGATGTCGTCCTCGGGCCTGAAGATTACTGAAGAGAATGCGGAACGGGTGGGCGTCTATGTCGGCAGCGGCATTGGCGGATTCGAAGTCATCGAGCGCGAGTACAAGAACCTGATCGAGCACGGGCCGCGCCGCATTTCGCCTTTCTTCATTCCGGCGACCATCATCAACCTCGCCTCGGGCTATATCTCGATCCGCTATGGTGCCAAAGGGCCGAACTCGGCGACCGCGACGGCCTGTACAACGAGCGCACATTCGATCGGCGATTCGTTCAAGATCATACAGCGCGGCGATGCGGATGCAATGATCTGCGGCGGCACTGAAGCCTGTATCACGCCGCTCGGAGTGGGCGGATTCGCGGCCATGCGGGCGCTGTCGCAGAATAACAGCGACCCGGCGCACGCCTCGCGGCCTTTCGATCGCGATCGGGATGGGTTCGTCGTAGGCGAAGGCGCCGGCGTGCTGATCCTCGAAGAATTCGAATTCGCGAAGAAACGGAATGCGCACATTCTCGCCGAGATCGTCGGGTATGGGATGAGCGGCGATGCGCACCATTTCACTGCGCCTCCGGAAGACGGTGAGGGCGCGTACCGGGTCATGCGGAACGCGTTGAAGGACGCCTGGCTGGTGCCCGAACAAGTCGATTACATAAACGCGCACGGCACCTCCACGCAGCTCGGCGATCAGGCCGAGACGATCGCGATGAAGCGGGCTTTCGGCGATCATGCGAAGAAACTGGCGGTGAGCTCGACCAAGTCCATGACGGGCCATCTGCTGGGTGGCGCGGGCGGACTTGAAGCCGGCATCGTGGTTTGCGCGCTGCGGCATCAAATTGTGCCGCCAACCATCAACTACGAGAACCCCGATCCGGGCTGCGATCTGGACTATGTGCCGAACCAGCCCCGCCCGATGAAGATTGAATATGCGCTGAGCAATTCTTTTGGATTCGGCGGCACGAACGGCGCGCTCATTTTCAAACGCTTTACGGATTGAGTTGAGCGCACAGGCCGAAAGGCCGTTGTGCGCGGTATGGAGAAGCCATGAAGATCGTCGTCGCCATTAAGCAGGTGCCTTCGCGGGATAGCCAGCTGAAGGTGAATGCGACCGGTACCTGGATCGAAGACGCCGACCTCACGTGGGAAATCAACGAGCCGGATGCCTACGCGCTCGAAGCCGGTCTGCAGCTCAAAGAGAAATTGACCGGCGAAGTGGTGGTTCTTTGCGCCGGACCGGAAACGGCCGGCCAGACCATCCGCGAAGGTCTCGCCAAGGGCGCGGATCGCGCCATCCATATCGTAACTGAGTCGGCCTCTACAGGTGATCCTCTCGTGCTGGCGCGCAGGATGGCGAAAGCGCTGGAAGCGGAAAAGCCGGACCTGATCCTGACAGGGCTTCAGTCGGACGATCTCGGGTATGGCCAGACCGGCGTCATCCTCGCCGAAGTCATGGGCCTGCCGCACGCCACGATCATCATGAACATCGAGGCAGAGGGCCAGGGAATCAAGGTAAAGCGCGAGCTCGAAGACGGCTGGTTCCAGCAGGTCGAAATGCCGCTGCCCGCGCTGTTGACGATACAGTCGGGCGCGACGAAGCTGCGTTACGCGACCCTGATGGGGATCAAGAAAGCGAAGACGAAAGAGGTCAAGCGGATTCCCACCGCGAAACCGGGCGCGGCGGAGCAGCCTTCCATCCGGCTCGATCGTGTTTATCTTCCGGAGAAGACGAAGCGCTCGCAGATCTTCGATGGATCGGCTAAAGAGGCCGCGGCGAAGCTCGTTGAGAAACTTCGGTTTGAGGCGCGGGTCTTATGAGCGGTATCCTGGCGGTTCTCGAACAGCGCGACGGCGCCCTGCACAAGTCGGCGCTCGAAGGTGTTGCAGCGGCCCAACAGATCGGCGCCGAGCTGAATCTACCGGTGTTTGTGGCCATCCCCGGCAGCGGCATCGAAGCTGTAGCGCAAAAGCTGGCTGGGTACAAGCTCACGAAGATCCACGTCATCGATCACGAGCTTCTGAAGCAATATACGCCGGATGGCTACACGGCTGCGCTCAAGCAGTTGATTGAAGCGCATCAGCCGAAATATGTGATCCTTCCGCACACCTATCAGGTACGCGATTTTGCGCCGAAGCTGGCGACGGCCCTCAACCGCGTCCTCGTCAGCGATGTGATTTCGCATCGTGTCGACAACGGCGCCCTCGTGCTCGTGCGCCAGTTATTCCAGGGGAAGATCAACGCCGATGTCCGCTTTGAGGGCGAGGCCCCTTATTTCGCCTCCATCCAGGCGGGAGCTTTTCGGGCGGACAACCTGGAGACGGGGAGTGCGCCCGTGGAGAAAACGACGCCCGATCTGAAACCGGAGCAGATTCGCACGAAGCCGCTTGAGCTTTTCCGCGAATCGCAGCGCGCCGTTGACCTCAGCGCGGCGCAAATTATCGTGTCAGTGGGTCGCGGCATCAAGGAGGCGGAGAACATCCCGATCGTCCAGAAGCTTGCCGACGCATTTGGCGGCGAACTGGCCGCGTCGCGGCCGATTTGCGACAACGGCTGGCTGCCGATGGAACGCCAGGTGGGAAGCTCCGGCCAGACAGTCGCGCCGAAGCTGTACATTGCGGTAGGGATCTCGGGCGCCATCCAACATCTGGTGGGCATGAAGGGTTCGAAAACCATCGTCGCGATCAATAAGGACCACGAGGCGCCCATCTTCGAAGTGGCCGATTACGGGATCGTCGGCGACCTCTTCGAAGTCGTGCCCGCCATCATCGAGGCCCTCGGGAAGTAACGTCTGTCTGCTTGATACGCTGGTGATTCTCCATGCGTGTTCTCATCAGCGTCACCGATAAAACAGGTGTGTCCGGGTTCGCCCGTGGTCTCGCGGCACTTGGCGCGGACCTCATCTCAACCGGCGGCACAGCTCGTCTGCTGCGCGAGAACGGCATCGCGGTGCGGGATGTCAGTGAGATCACCGGCTTCCCGGAGATGCTCGACGGCCGCGTCAAGACCATGCACCCGAAGATCACGGGCGCCATCCTGGCGGTACGCCAAAACGCCGAGCACGCCGCGTCGTTGAAAGAGCATGGGATCGAACCCATCGACATGGTGGTCGTCAATCTCTACCAGTTCGAGAAGATCGCGGCGCGCGCCGATGCATCTCTCGAAGAACTGATCGAGAACATCGATGTCGGCGGACCGACCATGATTCGTTCAGCCGCCAAAAACTGGCAGGACGTCGCGATCGTAACCTCCCCATCGGATTACCAATTGATTCTCGAAGAACTTCGCGTGTCGGGTGAGGTCTCGCGCGAGACGAAGTGGAGACTGGCGAAGCAGGCTTTCCAGACCACGGCCGATTACGATCGCGCGATAAGCGCGCGCCTCGCCCAGGTCGGTAACGCGCGGGAGATATTGCCGCGGGTCCTCGACATTCGCGCGTCACGCAGAATGGCGCTGCGCTATGGCGAAAATCCGCATCAGGAGGCCGCTCTCTACGCATCCGGCGCGATGGGAATTGCCGGCGCGGAGCAGTTGCATGGCAAGGAACTCTCTTACAACAATCTCGTCGATCTCGATGCCTGCTGGCAGCTGGTGTGCGAATTTTCTTCTCCCGCCGCGGCTATCATCAAACACACAAACCCAGCCGGATGCGCCGAGCAATCCTCGCTCGCAGCAGCGTATCGCAAGGCGCTGGAATGCGACCCGGTCTCGGCCTTCGGCGGCGTCGTCGGGCTGAATCGCGAGGTAGACGAAGAGACCGCCGCGGAGATGGCGAAACTTTTTGTGGAGGCGATCGCGGCGCCGGCGTATTCGGAAACCGCCCTTACGATCCTCCAGGCGAAAAAGAATATCCGGTTGGTCAAGGTCGTGCCCGCCGCCGATCCGCTGGTCGTCAAGAGCATCAGCGGCGGCTATCTCGCCCAGACCGTTGATGCTCCCGGCTTCGATCGCGCCTCGTGTGAAGTGAAGACCCGCCGCGCGCCCACGCCTGAGGAGTGGGTCGCGCTCGAATTCGCCTGGAAAGTCGTCAAGCATGTGAAGTCCAACGCCATTGTTTACGCACGCCCGGGACAAACCGCCGCCGTAGGAGCGGGACAAATGAGCCGCGTCGATTCCGTGAATATCGGCGCCATAAAAGCGCATCTGCCGCTCGCGGGGACGGTCGTGGCATCCGACGCCTACTTTCCTTTTCCCGATGGTCTGGAACAGGCCGCGAAGCATGGCGCGACAGCTTTCATTCAGCCCGGCGGATCGGTGAACGACGAAAAAGTGATTGCGGCCGCCGATCAACTCGGCGTCGCGATGGTCTTCACCGGAGTTCGCCACTTCCGCCATTAAGGCCCACCGGCTGCTGAACCATCCACCGATTTCTTCAAGCGGCCGTGCCGGGCAGGTTGGCAATCACAGAACTGGTATACGATGATTCGGCGTGACCTTCACAACGCTCACCGCCGTTTCCCTCGCCCTGATGACCGTCTCATGCGCCCCGAAAAGCAATAGCCGGCCCTTTGGTAAAACTCCAGACGGCGACGCTGTTGACCTTTACACACTCACGGACGGAAAAGGCGTCGAAGCCACCATCTCGACGTACGGCGGCGTTATCGTCTCGCTGACCGCGCCCGACCGCACCGGCAAGGCTGGCGACGTCGTCCTCGGTTTCGACGACTTCAATGGTTACCTGAAGCCTCCACCCTACTTTGGCGCGATCATTGGCCGCTACGGCAACCGCATCGGCCATGCGAAGTTCACCCTGGATGGCGTCACTTACCAGCTTGCAAAAAACGACGGCGACAATACTCTGCACGGCGGCCGGCGCGGTTTCGACAAACTAATCTGGAAAGTGAACAGCAGCAGCTCCCACAGCATCGAACTTTCTTATTTAAGCAAGGACGGCGAAGAAGGTTTTCCCGGCAATCTCTCCACGACCGTAACATACACCCTGCAGGACCACGAGCTGAGGATCGATTATTCCGCGACCACCGATAAAGACACCGTCATAAATCTGACCAATCATTCCTACTTCAACCTTGCGGGACAAGGGCAGGGAGATATTCTCGGACACCAACTCACGATCCACGCCGACCGGTTCACGCCTATTGATAAAACGCTTATCCCGACCGGGGAACTTCGCAGCGTGGAAGGCACGCCGTTCGATTTCCGCCAGCCGCACGCAATTGGCGAGCGTATTAACTCGAGCGATGAGCAGATCGTCCTCGGCCAGGGCTATGACCACAATTTCGTCTTGAATCGCGCTGGCTCGGGTCTGGAATTGGCGGCGCGGGTAATGGAACCTACGACCGGCCGCGTGCTTGAAGTGCTCACGACCGAGCCCGGAATGCAGTTTTATACCGGCAATTCTCTCGACGGAAGCCTTACCGGAAAAGGCGGTAAAACCTACGGGCGGCGCTCGGCTTTTTGCCTTGAGACTCAACATTTTCCCGACTCACCGAACAAGCCGGATTTTCCATCCGTCGTGTTGAACCCAGGAAACCGTTATCAAACGGCAACCGCGTACCGCTTTACAACGGATTCGGCGAAGTAATGTAACCGCGTACCAGTACAAAGGCCCTTCCAACCCTGGTTGCCATAAATCAATAATGGGTCTGGGAGGAGCGATTCAAGCTTGCTTTAATCGCACGGAGGCCCCAAGGCAGGCGGCGCGCACCTCCAAGCGCGCCGCCTGGGTCATAAGAAAAACACTAACAAAAAACGTCACAACAAAGAACGTTTACTGGCAATACTACTTCGGTTTCGCGGGCGGGATTATGACCGCCCGCGCCACCGGTTCGCCCGCCCGATATTGTTGCAGTTTCGCCGCTGCCTTCGCTTTGGCTTCATCCGATACCTGAATACGGTTCTGTACTGCGACGGCTCCGCCTGCTTTTGCCAGACGTGTGGCGACGCCTTTGTGCTGGATCACGTTCGTCCGTCCATCAATTTTTGCCACGCCGCTGTGCACCGACACAGTGAAATGTTCCGCATTGATCTTCGATTTTGCGAATCTCGCCTGGATATTGTGCTCGATCTGAGCATCTGGAACCCTCGAAGTGCCGGGCACCGGTTTTACTGCCGATGCCGCCTGGCTCAGCCCCGCAACAACGACGGCCAAAACCAGCGTGGAGACAAGCTTTTTCACGCCTCGTTGCAGGTTACATCAACCTGCGAGTGCGTGCTATTGCATCCTCGGCATGCGGGTATAAGTGCTCATTTTCCGTATTTGGCGATTGCTTCCAGAGCCGGATCCACCCTTCCGCGCATATTCTTCGAAAGTCAGGGGTGCCGGCTACACGTGGTCGACTTCGCGTAGCCAGTCGGGCCGCTTCAGCACTTCGCGCGGCTTGCTGCCGTCCGGCGGTCCGATGATTCCATCGCGGTGCATCATGTCGAGAATGCGCGCCGCGCGGCCGTATCCGAGCCGCAGCCGGCGCTGCAGAGTGGATGTGGACGCCTTGCCCATTTCAAGAACGACGCGCATGGCTTCCTCATACATCGGATCCTGATCGCCGGCGACGGGTTCATCGATATCTGTGTCACCCTCCTCGCTGGGCGGCGCGATGAGATACGACTGATCGTATTCCGGCTTAGCCTGCGCCTTCCAGAAATCAACGACCTTGTTGATCTCCGTTTCGGTAACGAAGGCCCCGTGGACGCGCGTGAAACGTGAAGAGCCCGGCGGCAGAAACAGCATGTCGCCTTTGCCCAGCAGGTGCTCGGCTCCCATGCCGTCGAGAATGGTCCGGCTGTCGACGCGCGTCGCCACGCGGAAGCTGATACGCGCCGGAAAGTTCGCTTTGATGATGCCTGTGATCACGTCGACGCTCGGACGCTGGGTCGCGAGCACCAGATGCATTCCCACAGCGCGCGCCATCTGCGCCAGCCGCGTGACGGATTCCTCCACGTTCCGACCTTCGAGCATCATGAGGTCGGCAAGTTCGTCGATGAGGATCAGCACGTAGGGAAGCGGCTTCTGCTCATCCGGCGGGGCTTCTTCGTTTTCAAACAGGCTGCGCGGCTCGGCCTGTATCCGGCGGATCTTCTTGTTGTACTGGTCGATATTGCGCGCGCCCTGCTCGGCGAGCAGACGCAGACGGCGCTCCATTTCGAGCACCGCATTGCGCAGCGCGTTCGTCGCTTTTTTTGGATCGGTGATCACCGGCGTAAGCAGGTGCGGAATGCCTTCATACATCCCGAGCTCGACGCGCTTGGGATCGACCATGATCATCTTCACTTCGTCCGGCGTCGATTTGTACAGGATCGACATGATGAGCGAGTTGATCATCACGGATTTGCCCGAGCCGGTAGAACCCGCGATCAGCGCGTGCGGCATGGAATCGAGGGCGGCGACTTTGATGCGTCCGTTGATATCCTTGCCCATCGAGATGGTGAGGAACGAGCTCGACTCCTGAAATTCGTCGGACTCGATAACGGCGCGCAGGCTGATCACTTCGCGCTTCACGTTCGGGACTTCGATGCCGATGGTTGGCTTGCCTGGTATGCGCTCGATGAGGATCGATTCGGCCTGCAGACCAAGGCAGAGGTCCTCGGTAAGCGTCGTGATGCGGCTGTATTTGATGCCCGCTTCGGGCTTGAATTCAAATGTTGTCACCACCGGCCCGGGATTGATCTGCACCACCGAACCGAAAACGTTGAATTCTTCGAACTTGGATTTGATTGCCGACGCCGTGTTCTTGAGTTCCTGCTCGTCGAAGGCCGAGCGCACAGGGATTTCGTTCAGCAATTCCGTCGTGGGCAACCGATAAATCGTTTGCCGCTTCGGAAGATTCTCGCGTTTGAGCGGTTGGGTGAACGGAAATTCGACCACGTTGGCCGCCGCGGGAGCTGTGTCGGCAAGCTGGCAGATCGGGATCTCAGCGAGAGTTACCGGCGCGGGGGCGGCCGGGGCCGCCGGCGTCTCGGCCGGATCTTCCCAGGGAAGCGTTTCCACAACAGGCTCCGGCCCGCGGCGGCGCGTGCGCTGCGTCACTGCCGGATCGGGCGCTGGCAGGGCCGATGTGGCCTGCTCATACTGGATTCGCTGCGTTTCCTGCGCCCTGGCGCGTTCCGCCTGGCGTGCCTCGTCCTCGTTCTGCCGCCGTTCCTCCATCTTTTGCAGAGCGGCTTCGCGGCGACGTTCAATCAAGCGGCGCCAATTGTTCTGAATACGTGCGAAGACTGCGATCAGAGGACGGAGCCACACCCGAAGCTTCGCCAGCGTGAACGTCGACACGAGATAGATTGAGACGACGAGCGCTGTCGCCAGCCCGACGGCGGCGCCCGCGGAGTTGAGGCCGTGCTTGAGGGAATCCGCTATCAGGAAGCCGGTCGCGCCGCCGGGCAGGATCGAGTGATCGAACAGCCGCCATTCCGGAAGCAGCGCGGCCGTGCCGCAAGCGGACGCGACCAGCGTCCCACTCCCGAGCAGCTTGATGAGCGGGGCTTCAACAGCCTCCGAGCGGATCCACTTCCAGCCGAGCGCGAAGATCAGCACCGGGAAGAGGAATGCCGCCAGTCCGAAGAATTGCAGGAAGACGTCGGCGACATGGGCGCCAACGGGTCCGATGAGGTTGTTGGTGCGGACCAGGCCTGCGACGGTGTCCCACGAAGGGTCCTGAGGATGGAACGACGCCATGCCCAGCAGGAGCAGAATCCCTGCGGCAAGGAATAAAAATCCTGTCACCTCATTGAGGCGTCTGGATTGACCGGGTGTAAAGAGCCTCATCCGACTGGCGGGCGGAAGAAAGCACGGAGCGCTTACTAGTATCGCAGATCCGGAGAGCGAGTAATTTTTGCCCGCCTTCCCGCGTGTGGCTTGTACTGTATGACCCCGATGTGATTTGAAACACGGACCCATTGTTTGGTTTTCGGTAAAAATGCTTTGATTTAGCACCAATTTGCTGGTATTACTAGAGCAAAATAGGTAGCAAAATGTCCATCCAGATCCTCGTTTGCACGATGTGTGGGTCGGACCGGCTGGCGATCCGCCAGCGCACCGGCTTCGAGCGGGTGATGGTTTATCTCACCCAGATGCGAAAGTACCGGTGTCTGTTGTGCCGTCACACATTTCGGGCAGAAGACCGGCGGCGAACGCTGCGCGATGATGACGAGTCCTATGCACGGGCGAGAAAAACCTAGGCGGCAATTTCATTCACAAAACACTGTGTTACTACCCGCGGAATTCTTTGTAACTCAGGAAGATTTCAAGTGCGGCATGCGAGGCAGGATGGCAAGGCAGCCTCGGATTCACAATCTGCCCCGCCGGCTACTCGATCCGGATCCTGAGCAGAGAAGCGAAAATCATCGCCTGCGGCAGATCGACCACCGCGCCCCGGATATCCTCCACGTTCATATGCAGGCCCTCGACATGCGAGCCGCGCAGGTCGGCATCCAGAAGCTTCACTTTACTCATCTCCGCATTCGAGAGATTACATTTGCGGAATATGGACCCGGAGAGATCGGTTCCCTGGAAATCCGCTTCCTCGAAATTGCACCCATCGAACTCAGCGGACCGGAATCGCGAATAGCGAAACTGCGAATACCGCAGATCGCCTTCTGAGATAAGAACGTCCTTGCAGTCGGCTTCGCCCCCGCGGAATCCAGTCATCCGGCAGTTGATGAATTCGACGCGGATCAGCGTCAGCGCGCGCGTTGCCAGATTCGCCAGATCGCAGTTCAGCAGCCGGACATCTTTCAACAGCACCGAAGCGAAGGCGCCGTTGGCAAGGCTCACGCGCTCGAGCCGTGAGCCTTCCACCTGGAGAGTGCCCTCGCCGCGCGTTTCGACTTTGACCTCCTCGATCAGACAATCCGAAATGGAGATGTCTCGCGATTCAAAAAGCGCGGCCGGGTTCGGAGCGAGCCCGGCATCCCGTGGAATATCCGGCTGGCGGCGGCTAAAAACGAATTTCTTCAGGATTTGGGGCTGCTTCACGCCGTCGTCGTCTGGTATTCCTCGTACGCGCCCTTGAAGTCCTCGATCCCCTTTGCGTCGAAGTGCCAGATCCTCGTGGCGACTTCCTCCAGCAGATCGTGATCGTGCGTGACCAGAAACAACGTCCCGTCGTACTTCTGCAGCGCGATATTCAACGCGTTGATCGATTCCAGATCGAGATGGTTCGTAGGCTCGTCGAGCACCAGCACATTCGGCTTTTGCAGCATGAGCTTGCAGAAGATCAGCCGCGCCGCCTCGCCGCCCGATAGAGCTTCGGTCGGTTTCATGCCCTCTTCGCGCATGAAAAGCATCTGCCCCAGCAAACCGCGCAATTCTTCCGTACCCGCCGTCGGATCGATCTCCTGCAGCCATTCCAGTACGGTCAAGCCGGGCCGGATCGTCGCGCGATGGTCCTGCGCGAAATAGCCGACGCCGACTTCGTGCCCCCATTCCACCGAGCCGCTATCGATGCTGAACGGCTCATCCTCTGCTCCGGGACCATTCGCAATCAAGGACCGCAGCAGAGTAGTCTTGCCGGCGCCGTTCCTCCCCAGCAGCCCGATCTTCTCGCCGCGCGAGATGCTGGCGGTAAAGTTCCGGATGACTGACGTCTCGCCGTAAGCCCTGGAGACGCCGCGAATTTCCAGCGGATGACGCCCCGAAGGGCGTTTCATCTCGAAACGGATGAACGGCCGTGCGATATTCGACTTCGCCAGGTCGCTCGACTGCAGCCGCTCCACTTCCTTTTTGCGCGACATCACCTGGCTCGATCGCGTGCCCGCCGAAAACCGCGCAATGAATTCCTTGAGCTGGTCGATCTTCTTTTCACGCTGCGCGTTCTGCGATTCGATGCGCGACCGGATCTGCGTCTTCGCCAGCACCATCTCGTCATACCCGCCGGTATACGTGATGATCGTCTGGTAGTCGATGTCGGCGATGTGCGTGCAAACGCTGTTCAGGAAGTGGCGGTCGTGCGAGATCACGATCAGCGTCCCCTGATAGCGGAGCATGAAGTCCTGCAGCCAGTGAATGGATTCGAGATCGAGGTGGTTCGTCGGTTCGTCGAGCAGCAGCGCGTCCGGACCGCCGAACAGCGCCTGCGCCAGAAGTACGCGCACCTTCTGACCGCCCTGAATTTCGCTCATCCTGCGATCGTGCAGAGATTCCGGAATATCGAGCCCGTCGAGCAGCACGGCCGCGTCGCTTTCAGCCGTATAACCGTCGTTTTCGGCGATGATGCCTTCGAGTTCGCCGAGCCGCATGCCGTCCTCGTCGGTCAGATCGCTCTTCTCGTAAAGGTGATCGCGTTCCGAAAGCGCCGCCCACAAAGGGCGGTTCCCCATGATGACCGTATCCACCACGCGGAACTGGTCGAAAGCAAACTGGTCCTGGCTCAGGACTCCGACGCGCCTCGGGCGGACAATGTCGCCCTTCTGCGCTTCCAGTTCGCCCGTGAGGACCTTCATGAAGGTCGATTTACCGGAGCCATTCGGCCCTGTCAGACCGTATCGGCGGCCGGATAAAAACGAAGTCGAAACCTCTTCGAAGAGGATCTTTGCGCCGTAGCGCATGCTTACATTGCTGACTGAAATCACGGGTAAATGGTATGAGGGATGAAATTCCAGTGTATCAGCGGAGATTCTGCGCGGATTGAAACCAAACCAAACAGCAGAAAGGCAGCGTCGCGTAGGTTTCCGCTCCGCTGCCTTTCACGCTGCGACCCTGACGGACTAACAATCGTGACGATTACATTGCTGAAAAGGGGTGGGGCAGGCGGTTTCGCCTGCCGTCTCCTGCTGCCCCGGCGTTAGCTGTTGGACTTTTCGGCCACGATATGGACGCGGCGATTCTTCTGCCAGCAGCTCTCGGCGTGGTCCGTGCAAACCGGATTTTCTTTTCCGAAGCTGACCGTATCGAGTTGGCCCGATGCAACGCCGGCGTTTACGAGGTAATCCTTCGCGGCCTTCGCGCGCTCGTCACCCAAAGCGATGTTGTATTCAGCCGATCCGCGTTCGTCGCAATAGCCTTCGATCTTCAGCTTGTAGCCGGGGTACTGGCGCAGGATCTCGGCCAGTTCCTTCGAATCGGACGCCAGCGTCGTGATCGCGTCGCTGCGCAGCGTGTGCGCGTCATAGTCGAAGTAGGCGTCCTGAATACGCCCGATCAGCTCATCGATTCTGGCGCGAGTGGCCGCGTTCGGATAGTTGGATTGGGCCGGGCGGGACGCCTGTTGTACTGGCGCCGCGCGGCGCGCGGCAGGCGGAGTCGCGGCGCGCGCGGGCGCAGTCGCTGTCGGGGCCGGGGGAGGCGGCGGAGGTGGCGCTGTGGCGACCTGTTTTTTGGCGCAGGCAGTGGCAAACAAGCCAAGTGCCGCGACCGTAAGAATATTCACATATCGGAGATTTTGCATTTCGAGTTTGAGCCTCTGAATCAGGAATAACGCGATTGCGGGCCGGAGCGCCATCCTGTCGGGACAGGATTCTGCTATGCCCGCTCATCCACTAAACTGGGGGCATTACGCTTGCGCCCGACTCCGAGACGACAGCAGTTGCGCCGCGCCGGTTTGTCAGGCCCGCGCTCGTGCTCTCCGTCGGCTTCGGCGGTCTGATTCTTTTTATCCTCGCCGCCGGCGTTGGCACTTTGGTTCTTCTCAACCGCGTTCGGACCGACGATACGCGTATCCGCCAGGCGTTTCTCGACCGGCTGGAATCGCTGGAGCAGATACGGTCGCAGATCTACCTTTCCGGCACCGACATGCGGGATTTTTTGCTCTCGCCAGGTCTCGGAGCCGGGGAGACATCGCACAAAGACATCGTTGCCATTCAGGAGCAGACTCGATCGGCGCTCGATCTCTACGCGCGCTCTCTCGACCCGGCCGAGCAGGATACCTTTCAGGCTTTGCGGTCCGAAATCGACGCCTGGTGGCAGGTGCTGCAAACTGCCTTCGAATGGACTCCGAAGGAGCGCGATCGTCTGCGCTATACCTTTTTCTACGAGCAGCTCGTGCCCCGCCGCACGACTATGCTGCGGATCGCCGATCAAATTGCGCAGATCAACGAACGCGGTCTCGACCGGGCGGAAGAGCGACTTTCGGCATCGGCGGAGAATCTTCGCTGGTCGCTTCTTGTCACCTTCGGAATCGCGTTGCTGGGCGGCGTTCTGCTGGCGATCGCTTCGGCTGGTTTGACGCTCCGGCTTGAGCGCGAAGTGGAGCGGCGTCTCGGCGAAACCATCCAGGCTCGCTCGGATCTGCAGGCCCTTTCCGCACGGCTGGTTCGTGCCCAGGAAGATGAACGCCGCAAGCTCGCACGCGAGTTGCATGATGAGGTCGGGCAGTCCCTGTCGGCGATCATGATGGAGGCGAGCAGCGCCGCCGCGGCCGTTAGCGCCGGCGAGAGAGAGAATCGCGTGCGCAGTATTGGCGCGCTCGCGGAAGCGGCGCTCAACGTGGTGCGTGATCTCGCGCTGCTGTTGCGTCCGTCGATGCTGGATGATTTCGGTCTTGTGCCGGCGCTCAACTGGCATGCGCGCGAAATGAGCAAACGGACGGGCCTCAATGTTCGCATCGCCGCCGACGAGGCTTCCGATGACCTGCCGGATGAGCACAAGACCTGTATCTATCGCGTCGTGCAGGAAGCGCTTAACAACTCGGCCCGGCACGCCAACGCGCGCAATCTCCAGATCGTCGTGCGCAATGAAGGTTTCCGCGTCATTTTCTCCATACAGGATGATGGGAGCGGCTTCGATAAGCGCTTCGTGCGTGGCCTTGGATTGCTCGGCATGGAAGAGCGCGTCCGGCGCCTCGGCGGCGAGTTGCGGATTGAGTCGCAGATGGGTCGTGGCACGACGATTTCAGCGGAGCTCCCGCTTCCGGAAATCCCTGCCGTCGACGCGCTCACCCCCGAAATAAATGACGCCCATTCGCATATTGCTGGCTGACGACCACACGATGGTGCGCGACGGTCTGCGCGCCTTACTCGATCCTCAGGACGACTTCATCATCGTGGCCGAAGCAGCCGACGGGCGCGAGTGTATTCAACGCGCGGAAGAGCAGTCGCCGGATGTCGTCATGATGGATATCGCGATGCCGAAGATGAACGGCATCGAGGCAACGCGCCGCATCCTCGCCGCGAATTCGTCCACGGGTGTCGTGATTCTCAGCATGCATCAGGATGAAAGTTACGTCCTGCAGTCGCTCAAGGCCGGGGCGCGCGGGTATCTCCTGAAAGATTCGCCGCGCGAAGACATCCTGGAAGCCATCCGCTCGGCCGCCGCCGGGCGTATGTTCCTCAGCCGCAAAGTGAGCCGTCTGCTGCAGGAAGACCACATCGAGCAGCTTCGATCGAAAGGGCTGGACGATTCATTCGAGCTGCTGACCGACCGTGAGCGCGAAATCCTGCAATTGCTGGCCGAGGGCAGGGCAAACAAGGAAGTCGCGAATTTCCTCAATATCAGCCCGACGACGGTGGAGACGCATCGCGGGCATATCCTGCGGAAGTTGTCCCTGCACGGCACGGCCGACCTGATTCTCTACGCCGTGCGAAAAAAAATCATCTGCTAAAGCTGGTGCCGCAGCTTGCGTCGCAGCGTCCGCATTTCCTCTCTCACGCCTTTCACCACTGCGAGCCCGATCGCGCGCACCGGCGATATGCCTGAGAAAGCGCCGCCGACGGCATAGAGAGCCAGCGGACTGAATCGTTTCTCGTTCGAGATCACGTAAATTTCCTCCCAGCCCTCGGGATGCATCTTGGCGCGAAACTGTTCGAGTCCGCGAAAATTATAGAATCGGTTGGCGTGCGCCCGGGCGATGTTCATGAGGCCGCGCATCCACATTGGATTACCCCGTGCCGTGCCGCCGGCCAGCGCCACGAGGCCCATGGTGGCCCAGGTGCATCCGCTTTCCGCGAAATATTTCATCGCCGCATCGATCAGCAATTCGCTCGTGCCGTTGGGCGCGCGCGGAGACCGCGCGAGTTCCTCGATCAAATATCCATTACGGCCGGTGACAGGCGAAGCCACGAGGAATGCAACCACCCGCCCGTTGCGTCGCGCGACCAGCAGAAGCCGGTCCTCGACGATCCCCGAAAGCACGTCCGGCTCGACCATGAAATGCATCGGCGGCAGGTGACGGCTGTCGAGCCACTCGGCCAGAGTGCGCTGGATCTCCGGGTCGCCGGTGGCTCCCGCCGGATCGCGCGATTCAATTTGAACGCCTTTGTTCAGCGAGCGATGCAATTGCGCTCGCAGCGACCGGCGTGAGCGTACGATTTCAGGCCAGCTTGCGGGATTCCACACAGGCTGCGCGCCGATCGCGATGGCCGAATGCAGGGGCGATCCGGAAAGTACCCCGTAAATCGGCCCGGCGGCGCAGACATAGCAGACTTTGCGATTGCGGTCGCGCGCGAATTCCTCGAAGCGCGCAATCGCCCCCGGCAGATCCTCCCGCGAGCAGACCGGCTCGCCGGCGGCGAGGATCCATTTGCCGCGGTTCACGTAGCCGACAACCGCGTCTTCATGCGCGCTGAACCAGTAACGGATACCGGGATTCAGGATTTGATAAGCCGTCGCATTGCGCCCGTGCTCCATCACCAGCGCACGTGCTTTCGCCGCGTCGACGTTCGAGTTCGGGCCTTCCGGAGTTACACCGTGCAATGTGTGGGCGTGCCAATTCCATGTTGCCACCTGCGTGAGTGGATCCCCGGTCTCGGCCATACTGGATTACAGATGGCCTACCGCCTCGAACGCGATGAATCGGTAATTGCGGGGCTCAAGCGCGTCGTTTGCGATGAGATCGGATCCGCTGAGGCCCAGCTATCCGGCGACAAACCGATGCGGCGGGACAAAGCGATTCACGAGTCCCGCAAGAACATCAAGAAGGTCCGCGCCCTTCTTCGTCTGGTGAGCGGCGAACTGGGCGATACCTGGACGCGAGAGAATGCGCGTCTGCGCGACATTGCCCGCCGCCTCTCCGATTTCCGTGATGCCTTTGTAATGATTGCGACGTTCGACGATTTGAAAGAAACACACAAGTCCGACGTAAAGCGCGGCCTGACGTCGGTTCGTGCGGGCCTGATGAAACAGAAGCGGGAATCCAGCCGCGATGAGGATGTTGCGCTCGTCCTCAATGAAGCGGCCTCCGCCCTTCGGAAAGCCGCGAAACGTGTGAAGTCGTGGCCATTGCATACGGAAGAGTATGCCGGAATCGGCCCGGGCCTGCGGGAAACGTATCGGGCGGGAAGGAAGGCGCTGGCGCGCGCGCGGAAGAGCTCGTGTCCGCTGAAATATCACGAACTCCGCAAGCGCGTAAAGGACCACTGGTATCACATCCGGCTGCTCGAAAACCTCTGGAGCGATGTGATGAGCGGGTACGAGAAGAGTCTGAAAGAACTCGAGACATGGCTCGGCGACGACCACAACCTGGCCGTGCTGCGCGACAGGATCGTGGCGGAACCGGCATTCTTCGGCAATAAGCGTTCCATCGATCTGGTTCTTGAACTGATCGAGGGGCAGCAGAAGGAGCTTCGCGGTAAATCCCTCTCCCTTGCGGAGCGCATCTACGAGGAGAAGCCGCGCGAATTCGATCGGCGCATCGGCCATCTCTGGGAAACGTGGCGGCATCAGCCGGAAATCGTCGCCGAATGAGTGCGCTCGTTTTCGACGAGTCCATCTGTCAGGATCCCGCGGAGTCTTTTCATCGTGAGTGGCTGGAGACGAACGGCCTCGGTGGATTCGCGTCGGCGACGATCTCGGGCGCCAACACGCGCCGTTATCATGGCCTGCTGGTAGCAGCGACCGAACCTCCGACCGTCCGTTGCGTTCTACTTTCCAGGCTGGAAGAGACGCTGATCATCGGGCCGCAACCACATCAGCAGCGATATGAGCTGTCGACGAACTTCTATCCGGGGGTGACCCATCCGGAAGGCTATCGGAGCCTGATTCAATTCCGCCTGGATCCTTTTCCGGTTTTCACGTTCCGGGCCGGTGGCGTCACCATCGAGAAGCGTGTCTTCATGGTCCAGGACGAGAACACCGTGGTCGTCGAGTATCAACTGATCGACGGACCGGCATGTGAGCTGGAGTTGCGTCCGCTGACAGCTTTCCGCGGATATCACGACCTCACGCATTCCAATACCGCACTGAATTCCGCTTTGGATGAAAGTGCGGGAGTCTTCTCCATTCAGCCGTATGCGGAGTTGCCGCGCCTCTTCTTCGCTCACAATGCAAGGGCGCTGGCTCGCGGCGGGAGTTGGTATTTCAACTTCGAATACCCGATGGAGCAAGTGCGGGGCCTCGATTACCGGGAAGATCTCTTTTGCCCCTGCATGTTGTCATTCGATTTGCAGGCTCATGGGACAGCGGTGGTCATCGCTACGACCGCGACTCACGCGGCGGGCGATTCCGTTTCACTCAAAGAAAACGAGATCCGCCGCCGGACGCCGCTGGATCAGGACATCCTTACGAGCGCGGCCGGCCAGTTCGTCGTGCAGCGCGGCCCGATGCGCACGATCATCGCGGGCTACCCATGGTTTACCGATTGGGGCCGCGACACGATGATTGCGCTTCCCGGCCTGACTCTCGCGACCGGCAGGTTCGACGTCGCGCGCGACATTCTGTTGGCATTTTCGGGAATCATCGATCGGGGCATGCTGCCAAACTGCTTTCCGGATGCCGGGGGGGCGCCCGAATACAACACAGCCGATGCCACGCTGTGGTTTTTTGAAGCCGTCCGGCAGTATCTCGAATATTCCGGGGATGTGGAGTTCGTCAGAACCCGGCTTTATGAAAAGCTCAAGGAAATCATCGCGGCTCATTTGCAGGGCACGCGCTTCGGCATCCACATGGATGCGGATGGCCTTCTGGCGGCCGGCAATCCCTCGACCAATCTGACGTGGATGGATGCGAGGGTCAATGGCGCACCTGTGACGCCGCGCAACGGCAAGCCCGTCGAGATCCAGGCCCTCTGGTACAACGCCCTTCGCTTCCTCGCGCGGCTTGCGAAGGATTTCGACGAGGACGATGCCCAATTCGAGGGCCTCGCGACGAAGGCGGCGGCGAGCTTCAGTACCTCGTTCTGGAATGAGGACGCGGGGTGTTTGTACGACGTCGTCGATGGAAGCCTTCGGGATGCATCGCTGCGTCCAAACCAGGTGATCGCTCTCTCCCTCGGAAATTGCGCCATTCCGAATGAGAAAGCACGCCGCATAATCGCAACCGTCGAGCGCAGCCTTCTGACGCCGTATGGATTGCGGACTCTCGCGCCTTCCGACCCTCGTTATCGCGGCCGGTACGAGGGCTCGGCGGCGGAACGCGATGCCGCCTATCACCAGGGAACGGTCTGGCCGTGGCTGCTCGGCCCTTTCATCACCGCGGACCGCCGCTTCAACGGCGACCGTGCCGCCCAACTGCTCGGCCCCCTGCGCGAGTTTGCGCTCTCACGCGGCGTGGGCCAGTTACCCGAAATTTTCGACGGCGACGCGCCTCACAATCCGCGCGGATGTTATGCGCAGGCGTGGAGCGTCGGCGAAATCCTGCGGATGTAAGCCAACTACATCTGCGCTGCCGGAGAGCGGTCACGGAGATCGTACCGCGCTCTCACGCCCGTGCTGCACACCCGTGCTACACAATGGACAAGCGATGGCCTGCTCTTTTCAAAATCCAAACCAGTATCCCGCAATCCATTACGCGGCAAGAGCTTCGTTTGGCGAAACGGGACTGGCTTAATCTGCCCGCCATCGCCATTCGCGAAGTCACCAAAATTTACCCCAGTGGCGTGGAAGCCCTCCGCGGCGTCTCTCTCGACTGCCGCGCCAGTGAGGTAACCGCCCTCCTCGGACGCAGCGGCTGCGGCAAGACCACCCTTCTCAACCTCTGCGGCGCCATGGATTTCCCCACCGCTGGCGAAGTGCTGATCGACGGTCAGGCCACCGCAAAACTCGATGACTCCGGACTCACCCGGCTCCGCCGTACGAAAATCGGCTTCGTTTTTCAATTCTTCCAGCTGCTGCCGTCCCTGACAGCTCTGGAAAATGTGGAGCTGCCTCTGCTGCTCGCCGGCGCCGGCAAAACCGAAGCCACGGCAATGGAACGCCTCCGCTGGGTCGGCCTCGAAGACAAAGCCACTGCCCTGCCCTTCCAGCTCTCCGGCGGACAGATGCAGCGCGTCGCCATCGCCCGCGCGCTCGTCCACGATCCAGCCGTCCTTATCGCCGATGAGCCCACCGGCAACCTCGACAACGCCAGCGGCGAAATCATCCTGAAGCTGATCCGCCGCGCCGCCGATGAACTGGGAGCCGCTGTGATGATCGCGACCCATAGCGCCGAAGCCGCCGCCATCGCGGACGTTCGCGTGCGCATGGGTGACGGGCGCATCGAAAGTGTGAGCTGATGAAACTGTTCCACCGGCTCATCCTTCGTCCACTCCGCCGCGATCGCACGCGTACCATCCTCACGTTGCTCTCGATCGCGCTTGGCGTTGCTGTCGTCATCGCCATCGAGCTTTCGGGAGATGCCGCTACCGGATCGTTCGAATCCTCTCTGACTACGCTGGTTGGCAAGGTCGACTACGAGATCACAGCGAACGGCGGCGTCGACGAAACTTACATTGCGAAGCTCGCCGCACTGCCGGTCAACGCGCGGTTTTCGCCGGTGATTGAACAACCCGTCGTGGTGGCCGGGGGGATTACGCGGGGCGCGTCGACAACGCTTTATGGTATTGACCTGATCTCGACGCCGGCCGAAAACGCTGGCGACTTCGATCCGGAACAATTGGAAAGCACGGCCGTTCTCTCAAGCGATCTCGCGGGACGACTGGGCCTGGGCAAGGGCGCCACGATTCAGCTCAAAGGCCGTGACCAGACGGCCGCGTTCACTATCCGTGCCATCGCCGCGAACCAGAATACCGAATGGATCGGCGTGGATATCGCGGCCGCCCAGCGCCTTCTCGACATGTACGGAAAGCTCGACCGCATCGAAGTTTTTCTGTCGCCCCACGAAAATGCGCCCGCCGTCGAGAACCGGATCAGAGCCACCGTCCCCGCTACGTGGGACGTCCAGACGCCCGGCGCGCGCAGCGAAGAGAACCGCCGCATGCTGCGCGCCTTCCGCTGGAATCTTCGCATCCTCAGTTACATTTCGCTGCTGGTCGGAGCCTTCCTGATCTACAACACCATCGCGGTAAGCGTCGTCCGCAGGCGCACCGAGATCGGCATTCTGCGCGCGCTGGGGACGAGCTCGCGCGGGGTCCTCGCAGTCTTCCTGGGGGAGGCAACCATGCTCGGACTCATCGGTTCGGCCCTGGGAATCGTGCTCGGGCGCCTGCTCGCCGCGGCTCTCATCGGCATGATCTCCGACACCGTGAACGCCCTGTTCACCACCAGCGCTCCAGGCACCATCGCGCTGTCGCCTGTGTCGATACTCGGCGCCCTGCTCACCGGAACCGCTGTAGCGTTTTTCTCCGCCCTCATTCCCGCGCGCGAAGCCGCCCGCGTCGCGCCTGCCGAAGCTATGCGGCGCGCCATCGTGGAACACGAGACCAGGCTTCACGCCCGGCGCGATCTCGGAATCGCCGGAATCGCAGCCGCCATCGCCGCGATCCTCTGCCGGTTCGGACCTATCGGTGGGCGGCCCGTCGCTGGCTACATCGCCACGCTGTTCGCGGTGGCCGCTACCGCCCTGGTCGCCCCGGCGTTTGTCGTCGGTGTCGTCCACGCTCTTCGCGGAACCCTGAAGCGTTTCGCGGGTGTGGAAGGCTTTATCGCCGCCCGCAGCCTTGTCGCTTCGCTCTCGCGCACATCCATCGTCGTTACCGCGCTGGCTACCGCGATTTCCATGATGATCAGCGTCGGCGTGATGGTGGGCAGCTTTCGCGAAACCGTCGAAGTCTGGCTCGCCAGCGAACTCCGCGCCGACATCTTCATGCGCGCCGAGGGCGCGGCCACTGCCGGCATTTATCCCCCGATCGCAGCCGCCGTCCCGCAGATAGTCGAGCAGACCCCAGGCGTCGGTGAAGTCGATCTCTTCCACGCCTTCGAGATCCGCTATCAGGGGACCCGGACTACCCTCGGTGCCGGCAACATGGACATCGCGCGGCGGCGCCGCTCGCTCCGTTTTCTCTCGGGCAGTGCGGACAATATTCTCACTTCCCTGCCCGGCCGCGATCGGGCCATCGTCACCGAACCGTTCGCCGACAAACACCACGTACATACCGGCGACGTTCTCAAAATCCCACTCGGCCCGCGTACGGTAGCGCTCACAGTCGCCGGAATTTACTATGACTATTCGAGCGACCGCGGCCTCGTGCTCGTCGATCGCTCGACGCTTTTGAAATACCTGCCCAATCAGGCCGTAACCAATATTGCCGTCTACACCCGGCCGGGCGCCGATGCCGCAAAGGTCCGCCGCGAGCTGGAAGCCCGCCTCGCCGCTTATCCGTTGATGATCGCGCCCAATGCGGTCTTGCGGCGCGGCGCCGTCGAAGTCTTCGACCGCACATTCGCGGTGACTTATGCTCTCGAAGCGGTGGCCATTGTTGTCGCTATGCTGGGCGCGGCGAACTCGCTGCTAGCATTGGTATTGGATCGCCGCCGGGAGATTGGGCTCATCCGCTATCTCGGGGCCGCGGCGGGGCAGGTCCGCCGGATGATCCTGGTGGAAGCCGGGCTGCTCGGGTTTCTCGCCGGATCGCTTGGTCTCGTCCTCGGGATGGCACTTTCGCTGGTCCTGATTTACGTTGTCAACAAGCAGAGCTTCGGGTGGACGATCCAGTTCCATCCGCCAGTCGAGCTGCTTGGGGGCGCGTTGCTGCTGGTCTGGATTGTTACGATCCTCGCCGGCGTTTACCCGGCACGGTTCGCGGCAAAGCTGGAACCGGCCGAAGCTGTTCACGAAGAATAAACACTGTACTCAAAGAAGGAAGAACGCACAGGCCGAAGGGCCGTTGTGCGCGGTTAAATAAATGACGCAGAACACTCGCAACATCGCCATCATTGCGCACGTCGACCACGGCAAGACCACGCTCGTCGACGCCATGCTTCGCCAGAGCGGCATTTTCAGCGCGCACGAGGAAGTCGCAGAACGCGTCATGGATTCGAACGACCTCGAACGCGAGCGCGGCATCACTATCCTGGCCAAAATCACGGGCGTGCGCTTCCACGGAACCAAGATCAACATCGTCGATACGCCCGGCCACAGCGACTTCGGCGGCGAGGTCGAGCGTGCGCTCAAGATCGTGGATGGAGTCATGCTGCTGGTGGATGCGAGCGAGGGTCCGCTCCCGCAGACCCGTTACGTTCTGATGAAAGCGCTCGAAGCCAATCTGAAACCGATCGTTGTGATCAACAAGATCGACCGCCCCGACGCGCGTGCGGCGGAAGTGCTGAACGAAATCTACGACCTCTTTATCGATCTCGACGCCGGCGAAGACCAGCTCGATTTCCCTGTGCTCTACGCGAACGCGAAGGTCGGCATGGCGAAGACCTCGCTCGATGATCCATCGGAAGACCTGCGCCCGCTCTTTGAAGCCATCATCGCCAACATTCCTCCGCCGGCCGGCGATCCCGAGGCCGTGCTGCAGGCGCAGGTCGCGAACCTGGATTACAGCGATTATCTGGGCCGCCTCGCCATTGGCCGTGTGTTTCAGGGCACGCTGCGGTACGGCGATATCGTCGCGATCTGCCACCTGAACGGCACCATCCAGACGACCAAGATCACGAAGCTCTATTCGTTCGAAGGCCTGAAGCGGGTCGACGAGACGATCGCGCGGCCGGGTGATTTGATGGCCATCGCCGGCGTCGAGGGCATCACCATTGGCGAAACGATCACCAGCGCCGCTACCCCCCTGTCCATGCCGCCGATCCAGATCGACGAGCCGACTATCGGGATGACGTTCACGGTGAACACGTCTCCCTTCGCCGGCAAAGAAGGTCAGTATGTAACGTCTCGCAACTTGCGCGAGCGCCTCGACAAAGAGCTTCTGACCAACGTCTCGATCCGCGTGGCATCGACGACGCCGGAGACGTTCAAAGTGATGGGTCGCGGCGAGCTGCAGCTCGCCATCCTCATCGAAATGATGCGGCGTGAGGGGTTCGAACTCATGGTGGGCAAGCCGGAGATCCTGACCAAACTAATCGACGGCAAGACGATGGAGCCCGTCGAGATGCTGGTGATCGATGCGCCGGAAGCCTTCATCGGCGTGGTCATCGAGAAGCTCGGAAGCCGCAAGGGCAAAATGAGCAAGATGATCAATAACGGTTCCGGGCGCGTTCGCCTCGAGTTCCACATTCCCTCTCGAGGATTGATCGGGCTGCGCAGTGAAATCCTCACCGACACGCGCGGCACCGCGATCCTGAACTCGTTGTTCCATGGCTACATCGAGTGGCAAGGCGATATTCCAACGCGTCCGACGGGGTCCCTCGTGGCGGACCGCGCCGGCAAGACTACTGGCAATGCGATCTTCAATATCCAGGAACGCGGCGAAATCTTTGTGACCGCCGGAACCGAGGTCTATGAAGGCATGATCATCGGCGAGAATGCGCGCAATACCGATCTCGACGTCAACATCGTCAAAGAGAAGAAACTGACGAACATGCGCGCCTCTTCCGCGGATGAAGCCATCCGGCTGGTTCCCCCGAGGCTCTTGAATCTGGAACAGGCGATCGAGTTCGTGCGCGACGACGAAATGGTGGAAGTGACACCGCAGTCGATCCGGCTGCGCAAGAAGATCCTCAAGGCCAATCAGCGATAGGATGGCTCTATGGCGGTCGCGACATTAATATCGGTCGAAGAATACCTGCACAGTATTTATCACCCCGACTGCGACTATGTCGACGGTGAGGTTCAGGAGCGTAATTGGGGGGAGAAAGACCACAGCAGCACGCAGCGGAACATCATCATCTACTTCGCCAGGAATTACCCCGGCTTGCGGGACAGGCTGTTACCCGAACAGCGGGTTCAGGTGGGAGCCACTCGTTTCCGTATCCCTGACGTCTGCATTCTCGCAGAAGACGCGCCCAATGAACAGATCATCAGGACGGCGCCGGTTCTTTGCATTGAAATCCTGTCGCCGGAAGACCGGATGAGCCGCTATCTGGATCGAGTCAAAGATTACTTCGATATGGGTGTGCCTGTGTGCTGGATTATTGACCCCTCGGCACGCCGCGCGTGGGTGGCAAAACCGGGACTGCTTGTGGAAGCCGAGGATGGCATCCTGCGTGCCGACAATCTGGAGATGTCAGTCGAGGCAGTTCTGGAATAGCCGTTCCGGCGGGTATTATGCCGGCCCGGTGCTATCCTCACAGGCAGGTAGTTCATGAATTACCGGAAAGCGCTGTTGCTCCTTGGCGCCGGCGCCGCCCTCCTCTCCGCGATATACGCAGCTGAACGCCCGTTTCGCGTATATCGGAGTATGGAAGCCTATGACAATGTCGAACTTCCAGCCGATTTTCAGGAACAGACCGAGTGGGTATTCGCCCGGTTGATGTATCCGCAGAACCCGCGCGCGCGCTTCGGCGGCTACAGGCGCTTTGGCGGTGGCGACTGGCGCGACGGGGGGACAAGCTGGACGCAGGATTACCCGCGCGCCGACCGCCATTTCGCGGAAGCCCTGCGGCGCCTCAGCCGGATTCATGTAAGGTCGGTCGAGCAGCCGGTGAATCTCGACGACGGGGACGATGCTTTTAACTATCCGTGGATGAACGCCGGCGAACTGGGCGACTGGAAGCTGACTCCGGCGCAGGTGGCGACGCTGCGCGAGTATCTGCTGCGCGGCGGCACGCTCATGCTGGACGATTTCTGGGGCGCGGACGAATGGAACCGCTTCGTCGAGAGCATGCACGCCGTCTTTCCGGATCGCGCCATTGTCGAAATTGCCAACGACGACCCGATCTTCCATATCGTTTATGATCTCGACGAGCGTTATCTGGTGCCTGGACAGTGGGGCCTGAACCGGGATTGTCTTTGCCGCAACGAAGATGAGGGTGGTGCGACGCCGCACTGGCGCGGCATCTACGACGACCGCGGACGCGTGATGGTCGCAATGACGTTTAATAACGATATCGGGGACTCCTGGGAATGGGCGGATGACCCGCGTTATCCGGAGAAGTTTTCGGCTTTGGGAATTCGCATCGGAGTGAACTACGTGGTTTACTCCATGACGCACTGACACATTATGCGCGCGCGCCTTATCGTTATTTCGCTGGGTGTGATTGGCCTGAGCCTTTGCGGGCTGCTGCTCGCGCAGAAGCCGTTCCAGGAATATCCGGCGATCGAATACAGCGATTTCCCGCTGCCAAAGGATTGGAACCAGAAAACGGAATGGACCCGCGCCCGTCTGCGCTACCCCGATGTGGAGGGATACCCGGATCGGATGCTCTTTTACAACGACGGCCGTCCTTTTCCTGGCTACTGGACGATGGATTATCCGCGATCGGACCGCCATCTACTGGAAGGCGTGCGGCGGCTCACTCGTATTGAGACCCGCTCGGTTGAACAGGTCGTCAACTTCGGTGACGACGACATGTACAACTTTCCGGTGATGTACGCGGTGGAAGTCGGTCATTGGCGTTTGCACGACTCCGATGCGAAGCAACTGCGCGAATATCTTCTGCGCGGCGGCTTCCTTATGGTGGACGATTTTCACGGCTATCAGGAATGGTCGGTCTTCGTCGAGAGCATGAATAAGGTATTCCCGGATCATCCGATCGTCGATATCAAGGACAGCGACCCGATCTTCCATATCCTTTACGATCTCGACCAGCGATTTCAGGTTCCGGGCGCGCAGTACTACGAAACCGGGTTGACCTACGAAAAAGGCGAAACGGGGAAAGTTCCTCATTGGCGGGGAATTTATGACGACAAGGGCCGCATCATGGTCGCGATATGCCACAACATGGATCTCGGCGACGCGTGGGAGCACTCCGACGAAGCGCAATATGCGGAGAAATGGGCGTCGCTCGCGTATCGGATCGCGATGAATTACTTCATCTACGACCTGACTCACTAAGGTAGTCTCTAAGAATGCGCCGATTGCGGCAACTCGGGTGTGCCGGTGCGCTCTTCGTTTCTCTCATGCCATCTCAAACTCTTCCGACAGTACCGGTGCCTCCGACTGCCCCACGCGTGGACCATCATGAGGTTCGTTACGGCGCGACCGTAACGGACGACTACTTCTGGCTGCGCGAGAAATCGAATCCGAAAGTCGTGGAGTATCTGGCAGCAGAGAACGCTTATACCGAGGCGATGACGCAAAGCCTGAAGCCGTTCAGCGATGCCTTGTACAAGGAGATGCTGGCCCGTATCAAACAAACGGACCTGAGTGTTCCCACCCGGCGCGGCGGCTATCTCTATTACAACCGGACCGAGGAAGGTAAACAATACCCGATTCGGTGCAGGCGCAAGGGCAGCATGGATGCGCCCGAAGAGGTTCTGCTCGACCTCAACGAACTCGCGAAAGGCAAACCTTTCGCCGCACTGGGCGCGTGGGTTGTCAGCGACGATCAGAACCTGATGGCTTACACGATCGACTATGTGGGCTTCCGTCAATACTCTCTGCGCGTCAAAGATCTGCGCAGCGGAGAGACGCTTCCGGATACAACGGAGCGTGTGACATCAGTCGAATGGGCCGCCGATAACAAGACGCTGTTCGTGACGACAGAGGATGATGTCACCAAGCGAAGCGACAAGCTTTGGCGGCACAGTCTGGGGAACAAACGTTTCGAGCTTCTCTACAACGAGAAAGATGAACTCTACGATATCGGGGTATCCAGGACGCGCGACAAGGCTTATCTTGTGCTGGATATTGAGGCGAAAGACACGAGTGAGCAGCGGTACCTGCGGGCGGATCATCCGGCGGGCGAATTCAAGGTCCTGCTGCCGCGGGAAAAGAAACATCGTTACTATCTCGACCATCGCGAGGGCGTGTTCTATATACGAACGAACAAGCCAGGCAGAGACTTTGCCATCGTTACCGCGCCGGTGAGCAATCCGTCCGTGAAGAACTGGAAGGTCTTCATCCCGCATCAGGACGGCGTAAGGCTGGAAGACATCGATCTCTTCCGGGATTTCGCGGTTTCGATCGAGAAGACCGAGGCCCTGAATCGTCTCCGCGTTTACGACTTTCAAACCGGAAAATGGTCGCCGATCAGCTTTCCGGAGCCCGTCTATACTGCGACACCGGCTCCAACACCGGACTATGAATCGCGCACATACCGGTATAACTACCAAAGCCTCGTGACGCCTTCGAGCGTGTTCGATTACGATCCATTCACCGGCAAGGCGATATTGCTAAAACGGCAGGAAGTGATCGGATACGATCCAGCGCAGTATGCGAGCGAAAGACTCTGGGCGACGGCGCGCGATGGAGTCAAGGTTCCAATTTCCATCGTTTACAGGAAAGGCCTGGTGCGCGATGGCAAGGCTCCGCTCTATCTATACGCATATGGGTCGTACGGATTCGGAATCACGCCGGCGTTTTCAAGCGAGGGTATCAGTCTCCTGGAGCGTGGGATGGCATTTGCGATCGCGCATATCCGGGGCGGCGATGAGATGGGCGAACACTGGCGCGAAGAGGGCATGCTCATGAAGAAGAAGAATACGTTCTTCGACTTTATCGATTGTGCCGAGTATTTGATTCAGGAGAAATGGACTTCTAAGGATCGCCTTGCGATCGAAGGGCGCAGCGCCGGCGGCCTGTTGATGGGAGCGGTGGTCAATATGCGTCCGGACCTGTTCCGGGCTGTCCATGCGGGCGTGCCATTTGTCGATGTCATCAACACGATGATGGATGCGACTTTGCCGTTGACGGTCCCCGAGTATCTGGAGTGGGGGAATCCAAACGAAAAGGCTGCGTTCGAAAACATGAAAAGTTACAGCCCCTACGACAACCTGGAGAAGAGGGCCTATCCGGCGATATTGGTTACGAGCAGCTTCAATGACAGCCAGGTGATGTACTGGGAGCCTGCCAAGTATGTGGCGCGGCTGCGGACGCTAAAGACAGACGGCAACCAGTTGCTGCTCAAGATGAAGATGGATCCGGCCGGGCACGGTGGGGCGTCGGGACGATACGACAAGCTGAAGGACCAGGCGTTCGAGTACGCCTGGATGTTGAGCCAGGTCGGGATTACGCAGTAGGGCGCCGGCTATTGATTAATCGCGAGAAGCTCGACTTCGAAGATCAAAGTCGCCCCGCCAGGAATGGCCGGTGGACTTCCTGCGTCACCATATGCGATAGCCGACGGGCACACCAGTTGGGACTTTCCGCCGACCTTCATCCTTTGGACACCTTCGGTCCAGCACGGAATCACCCCTCGAAGCGGAAATGAGATTGGCTCATTGCGCTTGTATGAACTGTCAAATTCGGTGCCGTCGGTCAGGGTGCCGCGGTAGTTAACCTTGACGGTGTCGCTCGCTTTGGGGGATGGACCACTGCCGGGTCTCAACTCGCGATAAACGAGGCCGCTTTCGGTCTTCACAGCGCCTGGTTCCTTCGCGGCCTTCTCGAGATAATCCGATGACGATGAGCACGAGATAAGGGCAACGGATAAAAACACCAGCAGGAAACGCATAGGTCCAGGGTAACATCTCGGCTTGGACCTTGTTTCCGACATTTGCGCGCTGAGCGCGCGCGAGATGGCCAGGCTGATCTTTACGCGAAAGCTTTCCGCGCGTGAGACTGTCGAAGCGCATCTGCAGCAAATCGAACGCGTCAATCCCGGCGTGAACGCCATCGTCACGATTACAGCCGAGCATGCGGTGCGACAGGCTGCCCAGGCGGATGAAGCGCAGGCACACGGACTCCCAATGGGGCCGTTGCACGGACTGCCGACAGCCCACAAGGATTTGCAGCCCACGCGCGGCATTCGCACAACGTTCGGGTCGCGGATCTTCAGAGACTTCGTACCGGAGGAAGACTCGCTGCTGGTCGAGCGTGTCAAGGATGCGGGAGCGATCCTGCTGGGCAAAACGAACACGCCGGAGTTCGGTGCGGGATCGCAGACATTCAACGAAGTGTTTGGGCCGACGCTCAATCCGTTTGACCGGGCGAAGACATGCGGCGGCAGCAGCGGCGGCGCGGCAGCAGCGCTCGCTTGTCACATGCTGCCGATTGCGGACGGGACCGATCTGGGCGGTTCGTTGCGCAATCCCGCCAGTTTCTGCAACGTCGTCGGGCTGCGGCCATCGCCGGGGCGAGTGCCTGTGCGGCCTTCCGAGGGACTGTGTCCGATGGGTGTTGAGGGCCCGGTCGCCCGAACCGTCGATGATCTGGCCTTTTACTTCACCGCGATGGCGGATTTCGATCCGCGCTTTGAGCAACCGCTGGGGCGCGATTTCAGGGGCGTGCGCGTTGCGTGGTGGAAGGACCTCGGTGGAATCCCAATCGACAGGCGCGTCCGTGAAATCACGAATGCGCAGAAGCGAGTATTCGAATCCATCGGCTGCATCGTAGAAGAAGCCGAGCCGGATTTCGCAGGCGCCGATGAGGCATTCCGGGCGTTGCGCTTCTGGAGCACCTCAATCCGGCTTGGGGAGCATGCACGGCGGCATCCTGCGCTCGTCAAGGATACCTTGCTATGGGAAATCGAGCAGGGCAACAAGCTGACGATGCGGAGTCTCGAAGATGCAGAGCTGAAGTATCTTGCAGTCCAGCAGAATATGCGCCGATTTATGGAGAGTTATGAGTTTTTCGTGCTTCCCGTAAGTCAGGTATTGCCATTCGATGTAACCCAACATTACCCGGCCGATATCGATGGAGTAAGGATGGAGACTTACATCGACTGGATGAAGTCCTGCTATTACATTTCAGTCACAGGGGCGCCGGCCCTCTCGGTTCCCTGCGGCTTTGCCGGCGGGCTGCCTGTCGGGATCCAGATAGTTGGAAGACACCTCGATGACTGGGGCTTGCTGCAGATAGCAAGGGCATTTGAGCACGCCGCTACATAGAGCTTCACAATTGTTTCGTTGGGAAATCACCGATCTGTAACTGATCAGGGTTTACAACGGGTGCATGAGGTGCGACCTCCACGTCCACACGGTTCACTCGGGAATGTGCACGGTGCCTGTACTTTCCCGCGTCTGTAAGGAGTCTTACAACGAGCCGCGCGCGCTGTATGAAAGGTTGAAACAGCGCGGCATGGATCTCGTCACGGTGACCGATCACGATTCGATCGATGCCGCCGAAGAACTGCGGAGTTATTCCGATTTCTTTCTGAGCGAAGAAGTAACCTGCACGATGCCCAGCGGCACGGAAATGCACGCGGGCGTTTATGGGATCCAGGAACACGACCATATCGAGTTACAACGCCGCCGGCATGATGTTGAAAGCCTGCTGGCATATGCGGTCGAGAATCAACTCTTCGTCACCGTCAACCATTTGTATTCAAGCCTGACCGGACCGCGCGCCGAAGACGATTTTGCAGTTTTTGCGCGCGATTTTCATGGAGTTGAAACAGTCAATGGGCAGATGCTGCGCTGGTCGAATCGGCTGGCCGAAACTTTCGCCCGGCAGTTCGGCAAACCGGTGGTGGGGGGCAGTGACTCTCACACCCTCACCGGAGTAGCCCGCACATTCACGGAAGTTGAAGGCGCTACCAACGCGCGGGAATTCCTGACTGGCATGCGGCGCGGCCAGAGTGTGGCGATGGGCGAGTCCGGCAACTATTTCAAATTGACGTCGGCGGTCTTCGAGATCGGCGGATCGCTGATTCGCGCAACTCCGTGGATGGGGTTGGGGGCGGCGCTCCTGGCAGTCGCGCCGCTGGTGACACTGGGCAATTATTTCCGCGAGATGGCCTTCGCGTGGTACTGGGCGCAGAGGAACAGGCCGGCGGATCCGGTTGGCGTTACGCCGGAGGTGGCGTTGTGACGCTGGCGCGCGCGAAATCCACGTTGTCGGTGCCCGACATGAACGTCATGCGCCGGCTGAATCGCTGGCGCGCACCGCGCTGGGTGCGGTGGTGGATGCTGCTCGCGACCCGCGCAGGCGACGGCTGGTTATGGGGCTTGATCGGGATCGCAGTGTTGTTATCGCCGGACGCGCTGCGGTTTCGCGCGATCGAAGCGGCGGCGTGCGCGGTGGCCTGCGGAATCCTGTCGTTCCATACCGTGAAGCGGGTGTTCTGCCGCACAAGACCCCTCGATATCGAGCCGCACTGTTGGGCGAAGATCGTAACGCGCGACAAGTTTTCGTTTCCATCGGGACATTCGACAACGGCGTTTGCAGTTGCGTTGTCGCTCGGCTCGTTTTATCCGGAGATTTTGCCGGTGATGCTGGTGCTGGCGGCGAACGTGGCAATCTCGCGGGTTGTGGTGGGGATGCACTTTCTGACCGACGTACTGGTGGGATCGGGCGTGGGAGCGCTGCTGGGTTACGCGGCGTTCCGGCTGACGCTATAGGGAATCGGGTTCGCGCGCGGGAGACGCCAGGCATATGTCCTGCGTAGATCGAGCGCGTGTGCTTCAAGGGCGGGAGCTCCGCAAGGGGCTCCTCCGCTCCTGAGCGCAGGAGCAAGCGCCCCGGCCCATCCGCAGCCGCGGTTCGTCGCGTGTGATTGCCGCGTTCGGAACCGAAGCGGCGATCCGGCTTGTGGTCGCTCATTGCCGGCTTCGATTCCATCTCCACGGGTGTGAAGCCGGTAGTTGCTCTTCGCGCACGGCGTTAAGTGCCACAGCCTGCCAGGCAGAGCTGACGGGATCTCTTTGGGCGAACGCCCGGGTAGCGACAAGAGTGAGCGTCAGGCACGGCGCGTTACTACCTCCACAGTGAAAGCCGCACGGAGCCGCCCGCGCCGGTGGCGCGGTCCTGCACGACCACCCGCAGGCTTCTGGCATTGCCGCCGGCGTTGAGGGAATCCTTTACTTCCAGGCCGGATTGAAGGGCCGCAGCCAGTTGCTCGTCCGGGATTTCGAACCTTCGGTTAAGGGTCCGGATGGATTGCGTGCCCTCAATAAAAAGAGAAATATCGACGCTGCCCGACGAAAGACCGTTCGCATGCGTGAGTTGAACGCCGCGAAGATCCACCACCGCCCGCACGTCGTAACGGCCGGGTTGGCTCGTGTCGGGCCTGGCTTCCGCGGTTAAACCGACCGCGGTGGCATCGAGCGGCGACTGCAGGAGTTGCGTCACTGTCTCAGGAACAGAAGGCTCCGCCTGCGCCCGCATCGCGAAATAACCTTTGCGAAAACGGACATCGACGCCCTTACGATCGACTTTGACGGTCAACTTGTGAAACTTGTCGTCAAACGAATCGTCGGAGGGCGCGAAGCCGAGAGTATAGGTGATCTCGGAATCGTCGTTCGCTTTCCTGATGGAATCTTCGATGCCGTTGGTGTTGTAATAAGCCAGGCCGCCGGTCAGGCCCGCGAGTGTGTTCATTGTGTCGACGCCCGATGGACCCCCGCGCTGTTCGGGGGGAGCGCAGACGCCAAGCGTGAAACAGTTGGGACGTCCCGCTGGTCCCTGCTCGGCATTTCCGGCGGGCGTGCCGATTAAGCCCCGCGCGTCGACCGGGTAGACGGCGACATTGGCGTCATTGAGAGCACGGGCTGCGGCATCCACGTCCTTGCTGTAATCGATGACTTCGTGGGGCTTCACAATCAGCAGCGGAAAGCTGCCGGAGACCCAGATCAAATTCTTGCGGCCGGGGACTTTGGCAAGGTGCCGTGCAATGGCGATCAGAGCTTTCTGCGTGGTCCCGACGCGGTCGTCGAGAACAAAGTCCTGCAGGGCGGAGATGCTGTTGGCGAGCATCGCGTCGGTAACGGCATCCCCGGTCGCATCGAGTTTCACGTCGGCGGAGAGGCGTTTGACGTCCTGCGGTTTGACGTTTTTAATTGCGCGATTGAGGCGGTCGGGATCGGCGGTGAGGTCCTGCACGACGCGCAGGGAATTTCCGAGGATGTAGATGCCGAAGCGGTCGCGAGCCCCCTGCGTCTGCAGGAACTGGAGAATCTTGCGATTGGCGTAGAGCTGGTCGTTAACAGGCGTGTTGAGGCGATCGATGAGAAGGATGGTGGCTGTCGCGAGCGGTTCGCCTTGCTTGTTCCAGCGGTTGGAGACCGCGCCGGTTGGAAGCGGAGTTGCCGATGAGGTATGGCCGCCCGATGCCGTGACGGAGAAGATTGTGATCGGCTGAGGTTTGCCTTCGTCAAGCAGTGTGAAGTTGGACTTCTGCAGTCCGGCCACTGCGCCGGCTTTGTTGTGGACTACGACGTCGACCTGGACGAGATGAGTGGCGGCGCGGAAGGTGGGTTGCTGGGCAAGAGCCGCGGTAGCAAGAAAGAATATCGCGAGAGGCCTGAGCATTTCGAATCAGTTTATATGAAAAACGCCGGCGGCAAGATCGCCAGCGGTACACGAATTCAGAGGGATTGGATGAGGAGGATGGCGCCGATTCCGATCAGGCCGGCGTGAACGTAGCGAGGAAAAAGGCGCGCGTCCATTTTGCGATTGATTACCCGGCCGATAAAAATCGCGACGACGACGCCCGGCAGCGAAAAGAGATAGAAACGCGTGACCACCGGAGTCCAAAGACCGCCGAATGCGTACCCGGCCATCACCGCGATGCTGGCGGGGAGGAAGTAGCCCTGCAGCGTCGCGCGGAAGCTGGCGGGCGACCACCTGCGCAGGGAACCGTAGATTGCGAGCGGGGGCCCGTTCATTCCGTAGGCCCCGCCCATGACTCCGGCGACGAAGCCGAAGAAGCCGGCGGCGCGGTCGTTGTGCAGGTGAAAGGGCGTGCGGCTCACGAGGCTCCATGCCGAGAACGACATGATGATGATGCCGAGGGCTGCCTTCATGGCGGACTCAGGCACCATCCTGAGCAGCATCAGGCCCAGGGGAATGCCTATCAAAGTCGGGATCACCAGCCAGACCGCGCTGCGGAGATGGATGCTGCGCCAATCCTGCAGGACTACGACGAACGCGACGGTGATAGAGGCGAGAACCGCTACGGGGGCGGCGACGCCTACAGGGATAGCAAGGGCGAGAAGAGGCACGGCGACGAGAGCTTCGCCGAAGCCGAGGGCGGAGCGGATAACAGTGGCAAGGAAGAGAACGGCGACGACTCCGGCCGTGATCGAGAGATGCAAGAAACGATTATCTCGTCCGGATATCGGCTGCGCGACTCGAGGGGAGCTCGATTGCGGATTTACGGGACAATCGGTGACCGGAACACCAGGTCAACTAAAGGCGGCGGCGTTAATCGCTAATGGAGTCACGGGAAGACGCGAGTTTGTGGTTGTGGATCACGGGGAAAAGCCGACATCAGAGAAAGGCGATTTGGCCGCAGATGAACACAGATGAACGCAGATAGATCAAATACAGCCGTCGCGTTCGCCACAGCGGGTTGTGTAGTGGGGGCGCTATTTTTTGCGCGGCCGTTTCGGTACAAACGCAAGAAAGCGGCGCGGGTTATCGACGGTGATTTTGTGCAGAACCTCGTCGCTCACGCCAGCGGCCTTGAGCTTCGGAAGGAACGCGATTATCGTCTTCGAATAGCCGCTCGAGGCGTCGGCGGAGAACATGAGATGGTCAGCAAAACCGGCCTCGATCAGCGACATCACAAGCGGAACCTGCTGCGCGTCGTTGAAGCCCCCCTGGCGGTCGAAGCCGATAAAAGCGCCGCGCCTGCAGATGGTTTTGTGAACATAAACCGCGGGGTCGACAAGATTCCCAAGGTGCCCGATGACGATTCGTTCGGGCTTGACGCCGGCGTCTTCGAGGATGTCGAGCTGTTCGAGCGCCGACTTGCCGGGGATTCCGGTATGGGTGAAGATCGAGAGATTGGTCGCGAGGTGCGCCTTGCCGACCGCGCGGAATACCTTGCGTTCGTCGGCAGTGATTTCGTCCCAGGAGCCGATTTCGCCGAATACGCCGAGCGTGTCGTCGTCCGCCTGTTTGATGAGGGCTTTAACGATCTGTTCCTCACTCATCGTGGAGATTTCCTTCGGGTAAAACGGCTGGGAGTAGAACCCACCGCCCGCGACGATCGGCACGCCGGACTTCACGGAAACCTGGCGAATGAAATTGATATCGCGGCCCATGTCAGCATGTCCGGCATCCACGATGCAGGCGATGCCGGCGCTTTTGACTTTGGAGACTTCCGCGGTCATCAGGTCGACGTCGTGCATGATATCCGGCGGAGGGGTCGAAGGCGGGCCGCCGCGATTGGCGCCCCCGCCTCGCGCTGGCGCCGGCGGGAGGCCATTGGCGGCGCGGGCCGCTGCGGCCGCTGCGGCGAATTTTGCATTGAAATCGGGACCGAGCTGCAAGTGCTCATGGAAAAGGGTGGCGCCGCCGGCGAGATCCTGGGGTGCGTAGTCTTTCAGGAGCGTGCGGATAATCGCTCCTTTCGGAAAAGTCGGATCCGCGGCGGATGCGGTGGATGGAAGAGCGGCGATCGCGGCGCCGATTCCAAGCATTTCGAGGGCATGGCGGCGGGTTAAACGTGGCGTTGTAGATTCTCTCATCGTGCGATTATTGTAGACATTCTTTCGCGGCGGCGGTACATGGCGGTCAGCGGAGCCAGTGCCCTTTGGCGTTTGCTGGCGGGGGAAGCGGAATTCCTCCGAAGCGGCGCTCGCGATGGGAATATTGGTCGAGCGCTCTTCGCAGGTCGGCGGGGCTGAAATCCGGCCACATGGTTTTTGAGAAGATGAGTTCGGCGTACGCGCATTCCCAGAGCAGAAAGTCGCTGAGCCGCTGCTCGCCGCCAGTGCGGATGAGAACGTC
>DATAZF010000113.1:0-3166 GCA_036272235.1 Bryobacteraceae bacterium
TCCGGCCCAGCGGATTCTGGACGGCATTCGTCAGCTCGTTTCGAGGATGAGAGAGGCGGCACCGCCATTTCAACTCTCCCCCGACATCCCACTGGGGGCGGCTATTCTGGCGTCACTTCGGCACAAAAAGCCGCTTCCCCCCGAATTGTGGCGGAGGTGGGCTTTTCCCAGCCATGGTTTCGCGGGGGAAGACTCGGGTGCCGCAGCATGACTTTCCGGATTTGTGGACGAGCCGAGGCTATCCGAGCATCATTCCGGCTCATGGATTGTCCCACTTCAAGCGTAAGCGTCTGACGAAGCCCTCTTGAAGGGCTGCGCGATGCCGCCGATACTAGCGGCATGGCACGACGACGTAGCACAGAAGAAATTGAGCAAGAGTTAGAGCAGTACCGAACGAGCGGTCTCACGCAGATCGAGTACTGTCGGCGAACCGGAATGGTCCTCAGCACACTGGGGCGTTACCTGCGGCGGAGCGGAGTTGAGCCGGAGCGATTGATCCGGGTCAATCTGGAATCGGCGGTGGCCGAATCCACCGCGGGCTTCGCACTGGTGCTCGGTAACGGGCGGCGAATCGAAAGCGGCTGGCGATTTGGGGAGGCGGAATTAGCCCGCCTGATCCGCGTCGTGGAAGGCGCGTGATGTTTGGCCTGGGGCCGGCAACCAAGATCTACATCGCCGTCGAGAGTGTAGATATGCGGAAGGGATTCGACGGTCTGTACGGGCTGGTGCGCGACCATCTCGGCGAAGATCCGTTGAGCGGGCACTTGTTCCTCTTCACCAATCGCGGAAGGAGCCGACTGAAGGCTCTGGTGTGGGACGGCAGCGGGCTATGGGTCTGCGCGAAGCGGTTGGAGAGGGGCCGCTTCCGTTGGCCGGCGGCGCAGGACGGGCGGTGTATCACGATGCGGCCGGAAGAACTGGCAATGCTCGTGAACGGGTTGGATGTTGCCGAAGCGAGGCCGCGCAAGAACTGGCTGCGCCGTCTGCCGGCGGCATAAAACATTTCTTCTTGTTTGTGTGCAAAAAGAGCTGGCACTTACTCCGTATCTGACTTACAATCGAACTTACTCGATGACTCCTTCCGATCCCCATCCTCGCATCGCCGTTCTCGAACGCGAGTTAGCCTGGGCGCATCTGAAAATCCAGTCGTTGACGGAAGAACTGCGGCAGCAGCGCGTGAAACTGCTGGGGCCGCGCAGCGAAACCTTGAGCGATCTGCAACTCCGACTGCTGGCCGATGAAGAGCCGGGCACAACCCTGGACGAGGTGGAGGCGGAAGCACGGCGCACTCCGCTCCCGGTGGTCCCGCCGCGTCAACGTCGTCCACATCCGGGGCGGCAACGCTTGCCCGAAAATCTGCCGCGTGTCGAGGAAGTAGTCCCCTGCGCGGATCAAACCTGCCGGCAGTGCGGGGCAGAGACCGCGGTGATCGGTTACGACGAGAGCGAGCAAGTGGATGTACAGCCGGCGCGCTACTTCGTACGTGTAACCAAGCGCGAAAAGCGTGCCTGCCGATGCTGCCAGGGAGGAACCGTGACTATGCCCCCATTGGCTCCGCGCATCGTGGAAAAGGGATTGGCCAGCGACCGCGTGGTGGTGGAGACAGTGGTCGCCAAATACGCCGATCATCTGCCGCTCTACCGGCAGGCTGCCATCCTGGAGCGGGAAGCCGGTCTGGAGATCGGCCGGGCGACGTTGGATGGGTGGGTGATGCGCGTGGGGGAAATGCTGCAGCCCGTGGTTTCGGCGATGCGGCAGGATCTGTTGCGCGGGTCATACCTGCAAGCTGATGAAACCATCGTGCCGGTGCAAATGCACGATAAACGGGGAGCGGATCACCAGGCGTACTTATGGCAATACGGCAAGCCGGGAGGAGAAACGGTATTCGATTTTTGCATGGGACGAGGGCGCGAGGGGCCGCAAAAGTTCCTGGGCCAATGGGAAGGCATCTTACAAACTGATGGGTATCAAGCCTACGAGTCGACCGGTGGGCCGAAGTTAGTGCATGTAGGCTGCTGGGCGCACGCCCGGCGTAAATTCGTTGACGCCGTTAAGGTCAATCCAGACGATGGCGCGGCCGTTCAAATGGTGATCCGCATGGACGCCTTGTTCCTGGTGGACCGGGACGCGCGGAAAAAGCAGATGACTGGGGAGGAACGTCTGGCGGCGCGGCGCCAGCACGCCGAGGTGTGGGCCGAAGAGATTCGCCAGGAATGCATGAAACTCAGGGCGACCGTGTTGCCGAAGAGCGCGCTCGGCAAAGCGATCACGTATACCCTGAACCAGTGGTCGAAGTTGCGTCGCTGTTTCGACTACGGGGAAGTGGAGTTGTCGAACAACCTAGCCGAGAACTCGATGCGTCCGGTGACGTTGGGCCGCAAGAACTGGCTGCACGTCGGCAGCGCGAAGGCCGGACCCAAGGTCGCGGCGATCATTTCGATTGTCGAATCGTGCCGTAGGCTGGGTGTGCCGGTGAAGGACTATATGCTGGATGTACTGCCCGGGATGGATCGCCGCAAGCTCTCCGAAATGGCCCAGCTTACGCCTGGTCGCTGGTTGGCCTCCCGTACCTGACTACCCTGGGTTCGTCATACGCTTACGGTGTTGCTTGCCGGATGGCTGCGCGAAAGCGAGCGCGTTGCGAATGCACAAGCCTACGACAGAAAGGGCGAGTATGCGCTTTAGTCTGCTCTTGCTTCCCGTGATGCTCGCCGCCTGTGGTCCGGCCGGCTACCACGCCAACCGGCGGCGCGTCAGAAGCTGGCGCACGGGATTTAGTTCGCTTTGGTTGTGGAAGTTGCCATTCCATTCCGGGCATTGTCGGGGCCCACGGCAAGGTCGGCCCCAGCCTCGAGGGCATCGTAAGTCACAGCTATATCGCGGGCCAGCTTTCCAACCAGCCACCCAACCTGGAACGCTGGATACAACACCCGCCCGCGGTTCATCCCGATAGCCTCATGCCAGAGCTGGGCATAACCGAGACAGAGGCCCGGGACATTGCCGCTTGTCTTTATTCATCGATTTAGAGCCATTCATGTGCGCGCGGGTTGCCGCTCGGTAATCGCTGGCTGTAAGTCTTCGGCCGCGCGCTTGCCAAGCATGGTCAGTACGCGCATCCATGGCCGCCGCAGGATCTCGCTTTCAGCTCCGGTTTTGCTCTCTCTAT
>DATAZF010000114.1:0-6234 GCA_036272235.1 Bryobacteraceae bacterium
CCGGAGGACGTGCGGCAGGCGCTGAAGTCCCTGGACGATGCCGGGCTGAGCTCGGAACTGCGGGCTTCGATCGTCGAAATGGAATCTGAAGAGCGCGGCTTGCTTCGCGCCAGTTTACTTTGGCAGGAGCGGACGACAGGCATGAGCCGCACTCTGTTTGCCATTGCGTCGATTTTTTCGCTTTCACTGGTCATCGTCGCCGGATGGCGCATGTCCGCCGATGAGAAAAAGCAGTGGGCGATCGAGCTTGGGCTCCATGCAAAGGAAGAGAAGTACCGGCGGGTTGTGGAACTCGCGGGAGATATTATCTATCGCACCGATGCGCAGGGGCGATTCATTTTCTGTAATCAGTCGGGTCTGACTCTGCTCCACTTCAGCAAAGCGGAGATGATCGGGCGCTCTTACGTCAAGTTCATCCGGCAGGACAAGCGCCGGGCGGCGGAACGCTTTTACATCCGGCAATACGGCCGCAGGCAGCGAAGTACGTATTACGAGTTCCCGCTGATCGACGGCCATGGCCACACGCGCTGGATCGGTCAGAATGTGCAATTGATCCTCGAAGACGGTAAAAACGGCGAAGTAAAAGGATTTCAGGCCATCGCACGCGAGATCACGGAGCGCAAGTACGCCGAGATCGAGTTAAAGAAGAGCCGCCGGTTCGTCGAAAGGATCGCCGCGACGACGCCGGGAATTCTCTACGTTTACGATCTGATCGAGCAGCGAAATGTCTACAGCAATCGCGAAGTGATCTCCATCCTCGGCTACAAACCCGAGGAAATGCAAAAGATGGAGAGCATCGCGAAGGAAACGATCCATCCCGACGATCAGGCGATGATCGCGGCCCACTACGAGGTGCTGCGTAACGCGCAGGATGGCGAAGTGAGGCGGCTTGAATATCGCGCACGCCATGCCAGCGGACATTGGGTCTGGCTCTCCGGGCGCGAAACGCCCTTTGAGCGGGGGCCGGACGGGCTGGTGAAACAGGTTGTCGGAATTTCCCAGGACATCACGGCGCGCAAAGCCGAGCAGCTGAGGCTGACCCATCAGGCGAACTACGATGCGCTGACCGGCCTTTTCAACCGCCATCATTTCTGGACGGGGCTGCAGTCGGTGCTCCGGCGCGCCAGCATAGAGCAGTCCGGCACGTCCGTCTGTTTGTTCGATGTGGATCTTTTCAAGGACATCAACGATCGCTACGGACATGCGGCGGGCGATGAGGTTCTGGAAGCCGTCGGCAGTATCGTGCGGGGCGAGCTGCGCTCGACGGATATCGCCGGCCGGCTGGGAAGCGACGAATTCTGCGTGGCGCTGCCTGGCACGGATCGCGATGAATGCGCGCGCGTCGCCGAACGGATCCGCGTGAGGCTCTCGACACTGGCTTTCGGGCTGGCGGCGGGCTCGCCGTTTGCGGTTTCGGCGACGTTCGGAGTAGCGGAATCGGAGCCGGATGGAAATGCGAAGGACGTGATGGAAGCCGCCGATCAGGCGCTTTTCCGGGCGAAATCGGCGGGGCGTAACCGGGTAGTGGTGAATGCCTGAAGAAAGTGCGAGGCAGGTTGTGACTCCAGTTGCAAAAGAATTCCGCGGGTAGTAATACGGTATTGGCGAAAGCGCTTTATTGTTTCCAGCGCCGTAACTGCACCGACAACCCCGCACATATCAACACCACGGCAATCGTCGCGAGTCCACCGCCCGCCACGCTGGGGACGGTGCCGAACCATGCGGCGGTCCACCCGGATTCCACCGCACCGAACTGATTCGATGAGCTGATGAAGATGCTGCTGAAGGCGAGCACGCGGCCCTTCACGTAGTCCGGCGTCTTCGTCTGGATGAGCGACTGGCGCAGCACGACGCTGACGTTGTCAAACGCGCCGACAAGCATCAACATGGCGATCGAGAAGGCGAAGGAACGCGAGACGCCGAACGCGATGGTCGCGGCGCCGAAGCCCGCGACAGTCCAGAGCAAGGCTTTGCCCGCCCGATGGATCCTCGGAGAATGCGCCATGATGAGGGCCATCGTGACGGACCCGACCGAACTCGCGCCGCGCAACCATCCGAGGCCGCTGGCGCCCGTATGGAGGATGTCCACGGCATAGATCGGCAGGAGCGCAGTCGCGCCGCCAAACAGGACGGCGAACAAATCGAGCGAGAGCGCGGAAAGAATGAGCTTGTTCTTTGTCACGAACTGCATACCTTCGAGAAGCGATTTTGCGGTGGGGGCGGGGGCGTCGATAACCGGCGCGCTGCGGTAGCGCACGCCGACGAAACAGAGCAGCGTCAGAGATGCGCAGACGGCCTGCATCAGGTAGACAGCGCGGCTTCCTGCAATCGCGATCACGAATCCGGCGACCGCCGGCCCGCTTACGCTGGAGAATTCCTGCACGCTGCTGTTCCACGTGATGGCGTTTCCGAGAGTTTCCGCAGTCACGACGTGAGGCAGCAGGGCTTGCCGGGCAGGCCACTGGAATGCGCGGCCAAAGGCGGTCAGGAAAAGGCAGGAGTAGATCACGGGCACCGATCGCATGGCCACCACCAGAATCAGTGAGGCGGCAAGGAAGAGGATCTGGGTCAGGATCATCGTGCGGCGGCGGTCATAGCGATCGGCGACGTGGCCGGCGAAGAGCGCGAAGAGGATGAAGGGCGCGACCTGAACGAAGCCGACGTTTCCCAGGATGAGAGCGGACCTGGTGCGGAGATAGAGGTCCCAGCTTACGGCGACCGAGAGCATCTGCATTCCGAAGTTGCCGAGAAACAAGCCACCGAGCAGCAGCCGGTAGTCGCGCGAACGGAATGCGGAGTAAGCTTCCAACTTAAGAGCTTCGCACCGCCATCTGGATGGGAGGCCCGCGGGTGGAGAATTGAGGATAAGCGTATGCTCATCGTGCATGTCCACATTCGGGTGAAACCGGAATTCATCGAAGCCTTTGCGGAGGCGACCATCGAGAACGCGCAGAGCAGCGCCGCGGAGCCGGGAGTGGCGCGGTTCGATGTGGCGCAGCAGGCGGACGATCCGGCGCGCTTCGTGCTGATCGAGGTTTACCGGAACGCCGACGCTCCCGCACGCCACAAGGAAACGGCGCACTATGCGATCTGGCGCGACACCGTTGCGGACATGATGGCGGAACCGCGCAGCAGCGTGAAATATTCGAATGTGTTTCCGCCGGAAGCCGGCTGGTGACGTTCGAGTTCGCAACCGCCGGGCGGATCGTATTCGGCGCGGGCACTTTCGCGCGCCTGGCGGAAATCGCCGGAGGTTACGGACAACGCCCTCTGATCGTCACCGGTAAGCGGGGGGTACCCGGAATCGCTGGGGCGCGTTTCGCCGTGGCCGGCGAGCCGACGGTCGCAACGGTTTGCGAAGGCGTCGCGGCATTCCGCGATGCGGGATGCGACAGCGTGATCGCGATTGGCGGAGGCAGCGCGATCGATGCGGGTAAAGCGATCGCAGCCGCAGCAGCGAACTCTGGCGATCTTCTCGACTATTTGGAAGTGATCGGCAAAGGGCAGCCGCTCGATAGCGCGCCTTATCCGTTCCTCGCCGTCCCTGCGACAGCCGGCACGGGTTCGGAGGTCACGCGGAATGCGGTGCTGGGCTCGCCGGAACATGGAGTGAAAGTGAGCCTGCGCAGCCCCATGATGCTGCCGCGGGTGGCGCTGGTGGATCCGCTGCTGACGTTGGGGCTGCCGCCGGAGATCACAGCGAGCACGGGGCTCGATGCCCTGACACAACTGATCGAGCCCTTTGTCTCATGCCGCGCGAATCCGCTGACCGACGGCTTTTGTCTCGATGGAATCCGCCATGTGCCCGCGAGCCTGCCGCGCGCGTATCGAGATGGAAGCGATCAGGAAGCGCGAAGCGGGATGGCGTACGCCAGCCTGCTGGGCGGCCTCGCGCTGGCGAACGCGGGGCTGGGAGTGGTGCATGGTTTTGCCGCGCCGATCGGCGGCATGTTCGACGCACCGCATGGGGCGGTTTGCGCAGCGCTGCTGCCGGCGGGAATGCGGGTCAACATCGCGGCGCTTCGGGAGCGCGATCCGGGCGGCACAGCTATAGCGCGTTATCAGGAGATCGCGCGCATCCTCACAGGCGAACGGGATGCTACGGCGGAAGACGGGATGGAATGGGTCCGGACCCTGACCGCTCAACTCGCGATTCCGGCGCTCGGGCGTTATGGAATCACCACGCGCGATGTGCCCGGACTCGCGGAGAAGGCCAGCCGGTCGAACAGCATGAAGGGCAATCCGATCGCGCTCACGACTGCGGAGCTGACGGCAGCGATGGAGAGCTCGCTGTAGCATAGCTGCCGACCTTGTCGAGATGAACCTGGAGCGATCCGCTGGGGTCCACGCCGAAGGCGGGTGTAAAGTTTGCTCCCCAGACCAGCTCGCTGTAGCGATATGAAAAGCGCTGGTGCACGGTCTGGCTGAACGTCTCGTCCCATGCTTTGGCCAGGACCATGAATTCGGCCTGCAGGGCTTCGAGGTCGGCGGCGGTCTTCCCGAACAGAGGGCTTTCGGAATCAATTGGGTGGACGACGGTCCAGGTCAGAGGGAAGAGCATGATCCTGTCGCGCTCCAGCTTCAGCAGTTTGAACTCGCGGCGGGACTGGCCGTCGGAGCGATCGACCGTCATGAGCATCAGGGTAACGGCCGGTTCGACCAGCGTATTGGTGCGGCGATTCACGATACGAAACTGTAAGCTCGTGCCGTCCTGATAGGGCGCGATCAGAGCGTTCTCGCTGAAGGCGATGCGCGCGGAGGGGCGCGAAACGCGTCCAAAAAGCAGCCCGGTAGCTACCGCGAAGCCCAGCAAGCCGGCCAATGCCTCGAACGCGGCGATGGCGTTGGCGGCGCGACTGGCAGGAGAAATGGCGCCGAAGCCCACCGTCGTCAGGGTCTGGGAACTGAAGAATACGCATTCCAGAAACCGGCCGAAATCGTCGGCCAGGTCCGTCCTCGTGGTGAGCGCGCCGGAGCCCAGCAGAAAGTAGATGCCCGCGAACAGGGAATTGACGACGATATACGCCAGCAGAATCCAGGCGAAGAATTGCGCCCACGAAATACTGACGAGGTGCAGGTAGGGATGAACGTCCCGCCAGTTGGCGCCGCGCCTCAGAACGTTGAAGCTGCCATCGGCGCTGATGACCCGGCGCAACGGGCCGTCGTATCTCTGGGTCAGGCCGGGATCGAAGGACACCTTCCGCATGCAACGAGTTTAGCGGTGTTACTGTGATGCGCATGACCGGATCGCCGACGAGGATTGTGCTGGTGACGGGCGCGTCCTCGGGGATCGGGCGAGCCTGCGCCGAGTATCTCGCAGCGCGCGGTTACAGGGTCTATGGGGCGTCGCGACGGGCGGAGGCGGGCGCGCTGGTGGAAGCGGTGCGGATGGACGTGCGCGACGATGCCTCCGTGCGTGACGGCGTGGCCGCGGTGATCGCGCGCGAGGGACGCATCGACGTGGTGGTCAACAACGCGGGGATTGCGCTTGCCGGCGCGGTCGAGGACACCTCCCTCGAAGAGGCGCGCCAACAATTCGAGGTGAACTTCTTCGGGGTGCTCCGGGTCTGCCGCGCTGTGCTGCCGTTGATGCGCCAGCAAGGCTCAGGGCACATCGTGAATATCGGATCCATCGGCGGTCTGGTGGCTATTCCGTTTCAGGGGCTATACAGCGCTTCGAAATTCGCGCTGGAAGGGCTTACGGAATCATTGCGCCTCGAAGCGGGCGCGCTCGGCATCCATATAGTCCTGATCGAGCCGGGCGATTGCCGGACCGGGCTAACCGGTAACCGGAATTCCACCGGCGAATCGCAGAGCAATCCGGCATACCGCGACCGATTTCAAATAGCCGTGGCGCGGATGGCGGCGGATGAGCAGAACGGCCCTGGTCCGGAGGTTGTAGCGCGTTTGCTGCACCGGGTGGTCAGCCATCCGCATCCGCGCCTTCGTTATACGGTGGGCCCGGCGCCGGAACGCGCGGCGGTTTGGCTGAAGCGGCTGTTGCCGTATGCGGCGATAGAGAAGCTGATGAGCTTTTATTATTCGCGATAAGTTTCTAACACGCGTTATGTCGGCCGCTCATACTTCGGCGCGGAGCATTTGACGCCGAGGACTTCGCGGTACCAGGAACCGAGCCGGGAAACTGTAATACCCAAGTAACATTCGACTGTTACGATCCGCTGCATGCCCAAGTCACACTCGCGATTCGGACGTATCGCGATCGTTACATTTCCG